>NZ_JAUBQM010000074.1:0-35162 GCF_036701245.1 Microcoleus sp. Pol14D4 | reverse complement strand
AGTTTTTGAGTAACAGCTTGCCTGAGATTCAAAGGTGGCTACTTTTAGCTGAACTCATTTTTTAGTCTAAACTACAGTTAAAAATCACAAAAAATTAGCGCTCCAGAAGGACAGAAGGAAAATGCAATTGAGCAATTTTAACTCGACTAAGGTGCTGCTTTCAATTACCCATTACCCATTACTCAATATTTTTTATTTTCAATTTACTCCAGATTGAGTATTTTATTTTTTAGTGTATCAAAATTAACAGGCTTAGTAATATAGTCATCAGCTCCATAAGCCATTGCGGTTTGGTAATTTTTCTCATCTCCATAAGCCGTAATCATAAAAACTTTTAAATCGGGAAACTTTTCTTTGAGAATCCTTAGCAGTTCGAGCCCATTCATTCCTGGCATATTAATATCCGATAAAATCAATACGATAGACGCTTCATCCTGGTTCTCTAAGTATTTCAAAGCTGCCTCGGCTGACAGGCAAAAATGAAATTGAATTTTTCCTGCTTTGATTTCTTTCCTAAATTTCTGCTTGAACAGTGACTGAATATCTTCCTCGTCGTCTACAACCATTACTTTCATTTTTTGAAATCCTTAATTTCTGCTACTTTTTTTTGCAATGTGATTATAAACTCTGTGTATTTTCCTACTTCTGTTTCGACTTTTAGTTCTCCTCGATGTTGCTGGACGATAACATCCTGACTGATAGAAAGACCTAGACCAGTACCTTCGGCTGGTGGCTTTGTAGTAAAAAAGGGATTAAAAATTTTATCGAGTATCTCTGGTTTTATACCTGAGCCATTATCGCGAATGCGGATTTCAATCGCGTCAACAAGATTTCGAGTTCTGACGTCAAGCAGCGGTGAAAAGTCTTCTCCGATTTCTTGTTTCTTTTTATAGGCTGCATAGCAAGCATTGCTAATAATGTTAAGAAAAACCCTGCCGATGTCTTGTGGCACGACCTCTACTTCGCCAATGTCATTGTCATAGTCGGTTTCTATGGTAATGTTAAAAGCAGCTTCCTTCGCTCGCATCCCGTGATAGGCTAGATTGATATATTCGGCTAATAAACTATTTATATCTGTAGCTTCCCAGTGACCGCTTTGTCCCCTCGAATGCAAAAGCATATTGCCAACGATTTTGTCTGCTCTTTGACCGTGTTGATTGATTTTTTTAAGATTAGCTGTGAGGTCGGTTAATAGCTCGGCAATATCCTCACTGGTTTCAGGATCTAAACGTTCTGCTTGATTTTCAATTTTTTCAAACAGTTCTTCGGTTAATTCCGCAGAAAGTTCTGAGAAGTTGTTGACAAAGTTTAAGGGGTTTCTGATTTCGTGGGCAATGCCTGCTGTTAAACTGCCCAAAGAAGCTAGTTTTTCTTGGACAACAATCTGATTTTGCATAGCTCTAAGATTTGCTTCAATCTGCTGGCGCTCTTCAATCTCGTTCTGCAATTGTTCTACAGTATAGCGGAGTTCAGATGTACGCTCCTCGACTTTGATTTCTAGTTCTTCATTAGCTTTTTGCAGAGCTTCTTGGGCTTGCTTGCGATCGGTGATATCGCGGACGATCGCCACATATTCTTGCAGATCCTGATTGGAAAGGGAAGCATCTTGAGAAAATCGGTCGGAGATGGCAACTTCCAGGATGCGCGAGTCTCCATCGGGCAGCTTGAGAGTTTGTTCGCTGCGACTGAGCCACTGCTCTGGCTGATCCCCTAATCCGGGCAGTAATTTGTTCAGGTAAGACCCAATTAGCCTAGTAGTATCTATTCCAAAGACGCTTTCAGCAGCGGGATTAGTCTGACGAATGACACCATTTTCATCCAGCACTACAATACCATCTAGGGCTATGGTAAAAAGCTGTTCTGCTCCCTCTCGTGCCTCTTCCATTGAGACGACCTGGGGTAAGCTCGTCCAACAGGCAACTGCCACCCCAATAAAAGCAACTGTCACCAGTAGCACTACGAATAAATTCAATCCAACACTAGAGTTAGCATATAATTTGAAGCCAAAAATCCAGCCGACAGCAAGGGCACTGACGATCAGTAAGATTAAAACTACAACCTGAGACGCTACAAAATCTGGGATTTTGCCCTGGCTGCTGTTGCGGTAACGCCGAATCCACCACGAGGGATGGAAAGGGGCAAAAGCAATGCGACTTATCCCTGCCTCCACTGCTAAAACGCCAAGGGGAAAAAACAACCCAATGATAAAGTCTTGCCAACCCCAAGCCAAGCCTCCGACGACCAGAACCACCGCATCTACGACGAAAAAGCCCAGCGACCACCAAGGCCACCGAATTTCTGGCTGATCCCGCCACAGCCATAGTGAGAGATGGAACATCATCAGGCAGACAACCAAGCCAACATTAGTAATCGCCACCAGCCGAGGCACATTTCCCCAAGCTAGACAGATTAGACTGAGAACCAAAACAAAGACCAGCCCAAATCCAAATACACCCCGTCGGGATACAACTGCGAATGTTGGCGAAATATGCCCATCTACGGCAAGTTGGTATAGCATCCGGGGGCAGTTGGAAACAATAGTCGCGCAACTCAAAAGACAGCTTGCGACGACCAGAAAGGTCACGAGGGTGGGAACCCAGGGCCCCCATAATACCTGACAGGCAGCTAATACATTCAAGAATACGTCATCTTTCAGGCCAGGAGCGGTGGCCAAGCGCATCAGTACCCAGGAACCTCCTAAAATCACAGGCAGCATCCCCAGTGCGGAAATTTTGAGAAACTGCAAGGTTTTAGTAGGGTTGCGGCTATCCGCTACGAAACTGGCGGCGGAGTCACAGCAGTAGAAGATGTAGGTAGCAAAGTAAAACCATTTAGCCCAGTCAATAAAGGTGAATTCCGGCCAAATGGTGGGGAAAAAGCCAGGACTGTTTGACGAAAAAGCTAACCAGAATAGACCCTGAATGGAAAAAACGGATAGTACGCCGACTGTCGGTAACACGAAAAAGGCGTGCAGAATACTTAAGGCGCGAGTACCGCTGAATGTCAAAATGAAGGGTAGGAGCGTGAAGGTAATATTTAGTAAAGTTTCAGGACAGCTAAAACCTAAACTATTGAGGTTGACTTTGATGAGCTGCGTCAGTACGATCGCAGAAATTGGCAGTGTTGATACCCAGCTTAAAAAGTAGCCGATCGCTGCATAACTTCCCAGACCCGGATAATTTTTCAGCATTCGGGCGGTATAGTTGGGCGTTCCCCCAGCCATATCTGGGAAATACTCGCCGATGCGTTTTACCTGTAGATTGAGCATCATGCCCATGAGGATACCGGGCAACCAGACGAAGATGGCGCTAGGCCCGATCGCTGCTTGGATCGCTGTGGCGATGGTAAACCAATTGGCGTGACCTGTGAGGCCAAAGCCCGATGTTTCGATGGCACTCAGGCTTCGGGGTAGGCGCATGAGCGATCGCCTATTGAGATTTTCTCGTGGGGAAGGCTGAGCTGGTTCTGAGTGGTAGCCGTTTTCCGGCTGGTGTCGGATGTCTGTCGCCATCAGTTTTACCTATTATGTTGGGGATTTTGCTGTCGCAACCCTGATGTTCAGCTTTATAGCTTTTAACTTTTTCCGTTAAGCATTTTTGCTAGTCTTAAATTTTGGGAAAGCTGCTTTTTTCAGTCAACCATTAAAATCTATCTCAATCCGTCTTCAATATTACCAGGACTTACGCAACTGTCACAGCTCGGTGTACCAGCATCAAAAAATTAGACAATAAACATCGCAGGGGAAGTTTTAGTTGCTGAATTAAATAACTTAATAGCAGCCCGTGTTTAATTCGATCTATTGTTTTACCATTTTTATCGGCTCAACTTTTGAGCACCCCACACAAGTTCATGGCAAGCAATATGATTTGTTTGAATTATAGCTTGAAGGGACTGGCAAGATTCTCTCCCGGTTAATTGCTTGAGTTCCCTAGGAAATTGCTCAATTTTCTAACGCACAGCACACACATGAGTGTACGTCATTCGTGCGCTTATTGAGTTTGGTCGTTAGTCGCGACTGTCAACTTGCGATCGATCCGGACTGGTTAAAGTGATGGGTGCGATCGCGCCCTCACCATGTGCCAGTGGCGTAAGTCCTGTAGTTATTAGTAGGGTGCGCCTCGGCGCAGTTTACTACAGATAAACGTAGAAGGAATGCAGTATAACTCCTGTTCTCTTTTCTTCCCTCTTCCTTCTGACTTAATAACTAACGCAAAAAATGGTTCACTGCGCTATTTGTAGAGTCTCTGTATACCGAGGCGCACGCTACAAATCAAGTTTGGGCGTCCAGGAATGTTCCCTCTTGCTTCTTTTGTCTTCCTTCTCAATAAAAAACCCCGGTTTCTTCAAGAAATCGGGGTTTTTCCTACCAACTAAGAGAGGAGTCAAAACTAAACAGGTAGCGGTTGCCGGAATTCTACATTTCTCGGACAACCCTCTAAACCAAACTACGGGCAAATTCTAGTTGCAGCTTCTTTAAAGCTGTCTCATTTCTTCTTCAAGCACCCGAACCAAATCTTGATTCCCACTGGATCTCGCTACTTCTATGCGGTGCATCAGTTGCTTGTGAATGTTAGCACGGTGGGTTTCTGCTACTTTTTTTACGTTTTGACGATTTGTGTTCATGGTGGACGTTCCTTATATTAAATTTGGTGTACTTGCTACTTCTCTAATATAGCGCTAAATTCCAAAAAGTATCTAAATTTACAAAAAATTTACAGTTGTTGACCGATCGACCAAACTCCTGTATAAGATTGGTCATAAGTCAATAGCGATATCTTGACAATAAAAAAAGGCAGAACACTAGAGCAGCAGAAGGCAGAAGGCAGAAGGCAGAAGTAGAAATTCTCCCCATCTGACAACATTTACTCAAAGGGTAAGGTACTTATGACGTACTCAACATTTACTCAAAACTCATAACTTGCTTCAGCGCCTCTACCAACTGCTGAAGGTGTGCGAGTTCGTGAGTTGCCATCAGCGAAATCCGAATTTGACTGACACTTACAGTCGGAGGCCGAATCGCCGGAGCAAAAATACCCATCTCCTTGAGTTTGCTGCCGACTGTTAAAGCGGAGGCTGCATTTTTTAACGGAAGATTGAAAATTGGGGAGAGGGAATTGCTAATTGGTAATTGGTGATTGGTAATCGCGCAATATTTGAAAGTTTCGATATTTTGTCGCAACCGAACTCGGCGTTCTGGTTCTTGCTGTACAATCCTCACAGCTTCCAAAGCAGCCGCCGTGTCAGCAGGCGTCAATGCGGTAGTATAAATCCAACTCGCAGCTCGATTACGCAGAAAATCAATTAAAGCAGCAGATCCCGCAACGTAACCACCTAAACTCCCCAAAGCTTTGCTGAGTGTCCCCACTTGAATCAGTGGTGTTCCCGTACACCCGAAATGTTCTACACAACCGGCACCGCTAGCACCGAAAACTCCTGTAGCGTGAGCTTCATCTACTAATACCATGCAGTTAAAGGTTTCGGCCACAGCCAACAACTGTGGTAGCGGACACAAGTCCCCATCCATGCTAAAGACGCTATCGGTAATAATTAAACACTTGCGGTATCTGGCGCGATTTTGCTCTAGCTTGGCCTTTAAATCCTCAAGATTGCAGTGATTGTACTCTAGGGAAGTGGCACCGCTGAGTGCGGCGCCGTTTTTCAGGCTCGAATGGTTGTACTTGTCAGATAATATCAAATCGCGCTTGCCGACAGCGGATGCGATCGCCCCTAGATTCGCCAAATATCCCGAACTGAATACTAAAGCATCTTCAGTTTGTTTTAAATTAGCAATAGCTTGTTCTAGCTGTCGGTGCAAATCGCGGTGTCCGCTTAGCAACCTCGAACCCGTTGCACCCGTACCAAATTCCTTAGTTGCAGCAATAGCTGCTTGAATTAACCTGTCATCGCCGGCAAGTCCGAGATAATCGTTGCTGGCAAAGTTAATCAGCCGACGGCTTGCCAATTTTACCACAGGCCCGGGGGAACTTTCGAGCGATTGGGGCGATCGATACCAATCGGCACGGCGAACTGTGTCCAGGGCCTTCTCTATCCAAGCGTAAGGGTCTGCGTTCATATTGGAAAGCGATCGGGTAATACGTTATATTAGCTGGTGATCAGTTCCTCCGCATCACATAAGCATATGCCACTCACTAAAAAATACAGATTAGTCACCCGCAGCGATTTTGACGGTCTTGTCTGTGCCGTTTTGCTCAAAGAACTCGATATGATCGACGAGATTAAATTCGTGCATCCTAAAGATATGCAGGATGGGAAAATCGAAATAACAAATAACGATATTAGCACCAATTTACCCTATGTTGAGGGAGTTCATCTAGCTTTCGATCACCACTTCAGCGAAACTCTCAGACACGAGAAAATCAAAATCAACCACATCATCGATCCCTATGCAGCTTCTGCAGCTAGGGTACTGTACAAATATTATGGAGGTCAAGCAAAGTTTCCTGATATTTCTGAGGCGATGATGGCGGCAGTTGACAAATCAGATTCCGCTCAATTTTCCCAAGAAGAGGTTCTGCATCCGCAAGAATGGGTATTGTTAAACTTCATAATGGACGCCCGAACAGGCTTAGGAAGGTTTAAAGAATTTACAGTCTCCAATTATCAATTAATGATGCAGTTAATCGATTACTGCAAAAATCATACCATCGATGAAATTTTGCAGCTTCCTGATGTAAAAGAAAGAGTAGACCTCTACTTCGAGCAAGAAGAAAAATTTAAAGAGCAAATACAGCGATGCGCCACAGTTTATAATAATTTAGTTGTTTTGGATTTGCGTAACGAAGAGGTGATTTATGCGGGAAATCGTTTTGTAATTTATGCTTTGTTTCCTCAGTGCAATATATCGATTCACGTACTTTGTGGACTGAAACAACAAAATACTGTTCTCGCAGTTGGCAAGTCAATCTTTAACAAAACTTCTCAAACTAATATTGGGGAGCTAATGTTAAGATATGGCGGCGGTGGGCACCAGAATGCCGGAACTTGTCAGATTGAGAATGACAAAGCTAGTCAAGTTTTGAAAGAGTTAATTGCCCAGATAAAAGAAAATGGTTAAATTGGCTTTATCTTTTTTGCAGTCAGGACTTGAGTCTTTAATTATTTATTTTAATTTTCAGCACTAAAGTCCTTACTACAAAGGAGATTTTTCGGGACTGAAGTCCTTACTACAAACGGGAGCTTATTCCTCAAGGTTTTGAGCTGGTGGGTTTTGAACATTGAGATTTTCTGAACTGTTGCCTTTGACTCGTGGCAAATGGTCTACCAAACCCATATCAAAAGCGATATCCGGCAACTCATCAGCTTTATATTTTCCTGGCTCAAACAATCGCCCGGGAGTAAAACAAGGCTGTTTCAATCGTACAACCTCCCCGGGCGAAAACATTCCCCTAAACATTTTGCGTTCGAGTCCCATAATTTCTGCTCCTAAAACAACTTTCGCATTAATCTTAACAATTTTTGAGCGGCAGCTTCCCAATTAAATAAATCCGCCGTCTCTTTAGCTTTGTGAGCTACCTGAAAACGCATCGGATCTTCCACAATTTTTCGCAACTGTTCGCGAACAGACTGAACATTGGGTTCTGCCCAATGAGGATCATTTCTGATTGTTAGATACTGAGTATCGTAACACTTTCCGACGGGAATTAGATCGTAAGCAATGGGATAGCAGTTATCAGCATTGGCGTACTCGGTCGGACCACCGTACATAGTCATAGCGACGGGCAAACCTGCTGCAAAGGCATCCAAAATTTTAATTGCAAAACCCTCGCCGCGAAAGGGAGCTAAAAAAGCATCGGCTGACAAGTATAAATCAGCTAGTTCTGCTTTATTACAAAATTTAGGGATTATCCGAATTCTTGACTTGAACTTGCCGAATTGTTTTTCGATATTTGCGAGATGCTCCATTATAACATCTGGATGTTTGCCACCATCTTTGATAATCAACTCTACGTTAGAATCATCTTTAAACTCTTCCCAAAAAGCTTGAATGGCCAGATCCGTGCCAAATCTATACATATCAAAAGAATTGGTCATGTGTAGAATGTGTTTTACATCTTTTGGTTGTTTTGGGGATCTGGAAAAATAGATTTGCGAGATTAAAGGATTGAAACCTAGAGGCATGACTGAGACGTTGGCCGCCGGACATCCCGCTTTTATTAAAACGTTTTTAGAGTATTGGCTGACGGCTAGTTTGTGGGATGAAGTGTTAACAGCATCGTAAATCCAGTAATCATAATCATCATGGTTTTGGGCGAATTCGTAATTGATAGCAAAAAGTTCTAAGTTGAGATGTCCGTTGAGTTCTTTTAAAAAATAAGGTTTCCAATAATGAGACCATTTGATCTGAAATAAATCTGAGGGTGCAGTATTCATCCACTTCGCTAGCAGGTCGTTTTCTTCTGCTGTCAAATTGCGGCTGAGATGAGATGCTATTGTTGAAGGTTCGACCGAAATAGGAATTCCCATTTGGTGTAAGGTTTTCGCCAGGGATAGCGTAATATCAGCGAAGGAGTTAAAGTGTTGAAAACCAACGTTAAAGTGAACCATATTTATTGGTTATTAGTCAGGGTAATCGCATCTAATTTGGTATAAATTGTACTTGACAAATGACAGAAAATGCACCCGCCAGAGGCAGGGCTGCAGCGGAGACGCGAGCCGCGACCAACAAGCAGTTAAACTGGGAATGGACTCCCGGCAGGTATTCCTCACTCAGGCAGATGGAAAAAGGCGGCCGTGAAATCTACCGGCAACGGAACATTGTTGAACGTCCTATCAACCTACTCAACCAAGGGAGTCCGATCGCTATTCGATATGATAAGCTGGCTGCCAATTATACAGCCATGATTACGATCGCCTGCATTCTGTTGTGGTTATAGTTTGAAAACGCGCCCTAGGCAAGAGCACGTGATGGAGATAAATCAACTAGGTGGAACCCCAACGATCGTGCTTAGGTGGCTATCAGCATCACACTCAATTTTCATTCCTTAGTTTACGAGCTGCGCTTGAATGATACTGTCAAATGTTTAAAAAATTTACCTCACCATGATACCTTAATTAAGATATGATTACCCTGTAAGATCTCTGAGTATTTTTTTATTCTTTCTTTTCTGGGGTCGTTCAAATTGGCAAAATTTTATAAAAAACTGGCATTTAAGATATTCACATAAGGCAATGAATCTGTTTGTTGTGGTTAGTGATTTAAAGTTTAAGTAAAACCTTTTGCGATTGATAGCACTCATAAACTAGAATAACTAGATTGAAATTTATTCGGATTTAACTGTACCATATTTTGGGTTCAAATTAATATGGGTTTACCCTGGAGCGTAAAGCCAGGATTAGGCAGCAGTTAAATCTGTCTGCCTATCGTACTATAACATTGGTGAAATTTTCGTAAGTTTTCACCAATGGGAAGACCCTGGTAATGAAGATTTGAAGGCTCTGCCTCCCAATTGTTTTCTCCTTTTAATCGAGGATGTGCCTCCTCCAAAGGCATTCCCAGGCAGAGCCTGGGAACGATTGGAATAGTCATTGGTCATGCGTTAATTGCTACTAACTAATAACTAATAACTAATTACCCCTTTTTTACAGCTTTTGGAACACTGCGAACATGGGCAGATACATCGACAGCAAAATCGAACCTACGATACCACCGACGACAACAATCATCAGAGGTTCTAGCATACTGGTAAGTCCTTTTACTGCTTCTTCCACTTCCGTTTCGTAGAAAGCACCAACTTTCATCAGCATCTTGTCAAGTTCCCCAGTTTCCTCGCCAATTGCCATCATTTGAATAGCCAAAGACGGGAAAACTTGCTGTTCTTGCAAAGCAATACTGATCATGCCGCCGCTTTGAATTTCCTGCCGGGCATATTCTATCGCATTAGAGATCGCTTGATTTCCAGCCACATCTCGCACAATTTCCAAAGAATTGAGAATCGGCACGCCCGATCGCGTCAGCGACCCAAATATCACGCAAAACCGAGCCACAGCAGATTTTTCGATCAAATCTCCAAAAATCGGCAACTTCATCGCAATTCTATCAATTTGTAAGTGACCCATTGGAGTTTTATAGTACATATCAAATGCAATTTTGAGCGCTATAATTACCCCAATAACTGTCACCTGTTGGATCGGAGGCCAAGCGGTACAAAATGCACTAATTCCCAACATGATCAGCGTAAAAGTTGGCAAATCTGCACCAATATCCTTAAAAATCTTAGCGAAAGTTGGTAGCAAGAATATGGTCATTGCGAAGAAAATCACGATCGCAATAAAGAACACAGTCTTCGGATAAGACATCGCCGAATTAATTTCAGCCTCCGTCTTGTGATTTTTTTCCATCATCACCGCCAGACGGTCTAGGGTTTCATCGAGCACCCCCCCGACTTCTCCCGCCGCCACCATACTGATAAACAGTTGGTCAAAAACATCAGGAAACTTAGCCATCGCCTCTGCCAAGTTTATCCCCTCCTGCACGTCAGCATTCATGCTCCTGAGCGCTCGCTTCAGCTTAGCATTAGAACACTGCTCGTGCAGCACGGAAAGGCATCTCACGATCGCCACCCCTGCATTAAACATAGCCGCAAACTGACGAGCAAAAATAGCCATATCCTTCACAGTAAGACTGGTAAGGTTATACTCAATTTGCTCCTGAATCTTACTGAAATCAAAGCCACCTTTCGGTTTTTCGCGGATAACGTTGGTAGCCACAGCTCACCTCTGAAAATTTATTAAAAGTTATGACTCATCAGTCATTCAGTCATCCGTTCTTTCTACGGACTCCAGACTAATGACTGCTGACGGAATTAATGAGCTTTTACCGGGGCGCCACCAACAGGTGCCGGGCCGATCAAGCGTTCGAGTTCGTCAGCCTTAGAAGCCTTGCCCATTGCCGCTTCCCAAGTGACTTTACCGCTCTTGTAAAGTTCAGCGAGGGCCATTTCCATCGTCCTCATCCCCAATTTCGCCCCCATTTGGATTTGGGAGTAAATCATTGGAGTTTTGCCCTCCCGGATCAAGTTAGCCATAGCTGGAGTATTCACCATGATTTCCATAGCGCAGCAGCGGCCGCCCCCAACTTTCACTACCAAATTTTGGCTGCAAATTCCCACCAAAGAGTTAGACACCTGGGCGCGAACCTGGGGTTGTTGAATTGGCGGGAACACGTCCAAAATCCGATCGATCGTTGCACCCGCCGAATTAGTGTGCAGCGTTCCCATCACCATGTGACCCGTTTCTGCAGCCGAAATTGCCAAACCGATTGTTTCCAAGTCCCGCATTTCCCCCACCAGAATTACATCAGGATCTTCGCGCAAAGCTGCTCTGAGCGCATTAGCAAAGCTCTTAGTATCTTCGCCCTTTTGGCGCTGGTGAAACAAACTCTTGATATTAGGAAACACGTATTCGATCGGGTCTTCAACTGTTAGAATATGTTCCGCCCGCGTCCGGTTGATCAGATCCAACAAAGCCGCCATCGTAGTAGTTTTCCCAGAACCCGTTTGTCCCGTCACCAACAGCATACCCCTGGGTCTTTCCGTCAGATCCCGCAAAATCTGCGGCACGCCTAAAGCATCTGCATTAGGAATCTTAGAAGCCAGAGCCCGCATACAAGCAGCCCAAGCACCTCGCTCCCGATAGACATTAACGCGGAACCGAGCCAATCCCCGAACGCCGTAAGCGCAGTCGAGTTCCCACTCCATTTCCAACTGCTTGCGCTGCATATTGTTGAGCATTTGGAAAATCAGGATCTGCACTTCCTCAGCAGACAGAATGTCGCCGTATTGCGTCTGAGGAGTTAGTTTCCCGCTGACTCGGAAGAATATAGGCGCCCCCGCTTGGATGTGTATGTCCGAACCCCCTTGCTCTACCAGGGACTCCAGTACGTCTTCAATCATCAGACCCATAGATACCTCTCCTCGATCGAATTGATAGTTATTGACCAATCTAGCTCAGTTAACAGTCAACAGTTAACTGCCGAATCAATCCAAAAAGCGCGGTGTCAAGCAGTAGGGACAATCCAGCATCTCCGGCTTCAATTCCGCCTGACAAGTTTTGCAGGTAAGTCCCTGCTTTCGTTTGGCTTTCATTTCAGCCTCCAGGCCAGAGTCAGTAAACGTCACCCGCTCGACTTCTTCAAAAGTAGTCGCGCCTTCCCGCACCAACTGCAAGCTATAAGCCAACAAGGTTTTCATCCCTTCTTCTACTGCTGCTTCCTTAATTTGCTCTGTGGGAGCTCCTTGAGTGATCAGAGTTTGAAGCCGCTCAGTATTTTTCAGGAACTCGTAAACCCCTACCCGTCCTTTGTAGCCTAGGCCGCCGCACTTCCGACAAAGTTGCTCGCTTTCTGCTAGTTCCTTCCTTTCCTCTACCGGTACAGTGTTGGCTTTGTAAACAGTTAGATCAATTTCTTGAGAAGCCGACAGACCATACTTGCCGAGTTCTGCGGCAGTAGGCTGGTAAGGAATGCAGCATTTGTCGCAAACGCGCCGCATCAAACGCTGAGCCAACACGCCCAACAGAGCGGCCGAAACCATGAACGGTTCTACGCCCATTTCTGCCAAACGCGCGACCGCCCCGGCTGCGTCGTTCGTGTGCAGCGTCGTCAGCACCAAGTGTCCCGTCAAAGCAGCTTCCAGAGCAGTTTTGGCCGTTTCCTTGTCCCGCGTTTCCCCCACCAGCATCACGTCAGGGTCTTGCCGCAAAAATGCCCGCAGAATGTTGGAAAAAGTCAAGTCTTTTTCCCGAATTACTTGACATTGGGTAATTCCTGGCAAAGCATATTCGATCGGGTCTTCCGCCGTACTGATATTAACCCCCGGATCGTTCCGTTCCGCCAGAATCGAGTAGAGAGTAGTGGACTTGCCCGAACCCGTCGGCCCCGTCACCAAAATCAATCCGAACGGACGGCTAGCACTTTCTCGCACTAAAGCCAGAGTTTCTTCGTCGGAGATTAACAAACCCAAACCCAACTGAGTGCTGGAACTGTCCAAAATCCGCAGCACGATTTTTTCGCCGTACCGCGAAGGCAAGCTATTCACCCGGAAATCCACCGTGCGTCCCTCAAACACCCGCCGGATGCGGCCGTCTTGAGCTTGTCGGCGTTCGGCAATATCCAGGTTGGCAATAATCTTGAAACGAGCCGTAATCGATGCGACTACCTGCTTGGGAAACCGGAAATACTCTTGCAGCACCCCGTCTTTCCGCATCCGTATCCGCATGAATTCTTCTTGAGGTTCTACGTGGATGTCAGACACCTTTTCCGACAAAGCTTTAGCCAAAATGACGTTGACCGCCTTAATTACGGGAGCCGCCTCAGCATCGTCCAATGTGTTAGCGAGGTCTTCTTGGTCGCTACTCTCCTCTTCTAGTGAGAGCTCGCCAAAATCTCCCTCCCCTAAATCCATCTTTCTCTGCTTTTCGATTTCAGCTTTTTTAGCTTCCCTCTTAACTTGTTCGTCTTGATAGGCAGAAGTTATGTCCTGATAGTCGTCTGGCGTAATCACCCGTCGCTGCAAAGCCAAGCCGTGAGGCTGTAAAATCCGCCGCAAATCTTCTATAGCGTTGAGGTTGTCGGGATCTACCATTGCCACTAAAACCGCCGCCGGCTCAGTTTCAGTCTTAGCTACGGGTAAAAACCGACCTTGGTGACAAATGTCGATCGAAATCTTCAACGCGTCGAGCATAACTCCGAGTTGCTCGTTAGACATTTGGCTCATCTCCGGGTCAAATGCTTCAACCCCGTAGACTATCTTCCGTTCAAACATCTGCTGCTTCTTGTAAAGTCGTAGCAATTCTGGGGGTAACGGCTGCCCGGTAAGTGCTTCTAATACCTCCGTCAAACGCTTGCCCGACTTCTGGCTTTCAATTTGAGCTTGCTTCACTTGCTCGCCGTTGACGTAACCCGACAGAATCATCTTGGTGAGAGCCGGAGGAAATTGGCTCACAGAAACTATGGATGTGTTGGAGCGCAGCGGGGATGTGCTAGTCATAAAAAACACTCAATAGGTGGGAAACTCAGTCACAAAGAGTGCTGAGAGGAAAACCAAGGCGGGGTTTTAACCCCCGTATTCTTTGCTTGTGGATCAGCTATCATTTTCTTGCTCAATCCCTATCTCTCAAGTGTAAGCTCGAAGTCCCCTCTAAGCTTCGTCCACAAATTGACGAGATGTTGGAGGGATTTGCCGGTGCTTGCAATCAAATCTTGTTCGTTGAGTGCTAAGTTGCTTACTTACCTGATTAACTTGCGGGATACTCTCGTTATAGCGTCAGGGCACATCACTTGGGGATTTCCCGTACCGGGAGAGAAAAGCGGGGCGGGGCGTGTCCCCTTCCCAGGCTGATTCTATTTTCCCAAATTGTTTGCTCAAATTACAGCGCCCGTGGTGGCGCGGTTAGCTGTACTAAATTCAAGATGACCTATGTTCTGTGATGATAGCTTTTACGAAAGCCTCGATCGCCCTTGTGAAATATATTTTGATTAATTATCTGCGATCGGTCAGTGTCCGATCGTCGGCTGCATCAGTCCCCAGGGCCCATTTTGAGCTACTCTAGTTTTGGAGGATTAAATATTACTTTAATTCTTCTTTGTTCTCTGAACCTTTGTGACGTAAGCTTAACGGCTCATGAATGTTGAAAATCCACCAATTAGATATCAGTTTAATATACAAATAATCACCTCTGTTAGACCAGCTAATTTCTCTCATTTGCTTGCCAATAATTCGACATTTAAAGCTAATTATGCTTTATTAAAATAGGAAAAAATAGACCAAATTCGTATCAAGATTAACAACATAGTATCTCAGTGACACAAGCACACAAATCGCTACTTAGTCACTCAATACCAATTCGTTTTTCTCCCGAAATTAAAAACTCAGACAATAGTAATAAATGCCAGCAGCAGCTTGCCACAAAAACAGCGTCACCGATAGTAACCTTAAGTGACTATCGTTTTAAGTAAGCCTTGAAACATCAAGTTGCCGAGGGGACAATATTGTAGTATAGCTAACAGCAAAATATACTTATAAAAATTGTGTAAAGGATCGCGTTAATTAAAAATGAGGAACAAACAAAGGTTTGGTTGCCCCCATTGCGACCATATTATACGTAAATATCTAAACGGGTCTTTGAATATTTTATGAAAAGCTTTGAGCAACGTCTCGATCTCTGGCGAGTTTGCCTCTTTTCAGATTGTGCCATACACAGACAATTCGAGTCCTCTAGATTTACCGGGTTAACTGTATCTGCTAGAATTGATAGGGTTCTGTCGCGCAGCTTTTATGATTGACGAGGAAAAACAGCAAGATCAAGATCCTAACTCAACTGGGGAAGCCACCCCAGAGGGTGCGCCAATGGCAAGCGAAAATCCGGCGGCCCCAGAAAACTCGAACGAATCGGCGGATTGGGAGCTCGAACTTGCTCGAGCTTATCAAAGTGCTCAGGGCGATCGCACCCCAGCAAACGCATCGGGGCCTACCGTCACCAGCAGTTCAACAAACAGTCCGACTGCCGACGCGGCCGAGCCTTGGAAGAATGAACTGGCGCAGGTAACCGAGGAAAAAGAGGCTTTAAAAACTCAGTTGCAAGCCGCATCCGCTCAACTAGAAGAACTGAAAAATCAAAATCTCCGCTTAGCAGCAGATTTTGAAAACTTTCGCAGGCGGACCCAAAAGGAAAAGGAAGAGCTAGATTTACAGACAAGGTGTCTCACGATCAAACCCCTGTTGCCGGTAATCGACAATTTCGAGCGCGCTCGATCGCACATCAAGCCGCAAACCGACGGCGAAATGAACATTCACAAAAGCTACCAAAGCGTTTACAAGCAAATGGTAGATAGCCTCAAGCAAATCGGGGTTTCTCCGATGCGCCCCGAAGGTGAACAGTTTGATCCCAACCTCCACGAAGCTCTGCTGAGCGAGCCAACTGACGAACACGAGGAAGGAACAATTATCCAAGAACTAGAACGCGGCTACATTCTGGGCGATCGCGTCTTGCGGCACGCCAAAGTGAAAGTTGCAGCGGCTGGGCTATCTGTGGTAGCCTCAGATGAAAATCCCGATAGTTCGGAAGGTTAATCGGGATACAAGCTACTGCATTCCTCAAAGTCACTGACCCCCGAATAGAATTCGGGGGCTCCCAGGTGGCAGACTCACCAACTTCTTAATTTAAAGATGACTAAAAGCAGGTCAGCGCTTTCTCCAAAAATTCTGAAAAATGTTTTTACCGGTCTTTGATATTGCTTTAGGACATCAAGTTTATTTCCTAGAAATCGGATCGGGTGATGCTTGTTTGAACAAGCTGAGTCGTTTTTCCTCCCCCAACTTGTAGTTGGAGGTTTCCAAACATCCCACAAAGTTTTATGAGGCGCTATGGGAAAAATTATTGGAATTGACTTAGGCACAACTAACAGTTGCGTAGCTGTGTTAGAGGGCGGTAAACCCGTCGTGATCGCCAATTCCGAGGGCGGCCGGACAACTCCGAGTATAGTAGGATTCGGCAAGGCGGGCGATCGCTTAGTAGGTCAACTAGCCAAGCGGCAAGCTGTAACTAATGCTGTAAATACTGTCTACAGTATCAAACGATTTATCGGACGGCGGTGGGACGACACGGAAGAAGAACGAGCGCGGACTCCCTATACCTGCATAAAAGGCAAAGATGATACCGTTAACGTCCAAATTCGGAACAAGGTTCACACTCCTCAAGAAATCTCGGCAATGGTACTCCAAAAGCTCAAGCAAGATGCTGAAGCTTATTTGGGACAACCTGTTACCCAAGCCGTGATTACAGTGCCAGCCTACTTCACAGACGCCCAACGGCAAGCGACTAAAGACGCCGGTACGATCGCGGGCCTAGAAGTCCTGCGGATCGTCAACGAACCGACGGCTGCAGCCCTTTCCTACGGGCTGGACAAGCAAAATATAGAACAGAAAATCTTAGTCTTTGACCTGGGTGGCGGTACTTTCGACGTTTCGATCCTGCAACTGGGAGACGGAATTTTTGAAGTCAACGCTACCTCCGGTAACAACCATCTCGGAGGAGATGACTTTGACGACTGCATAGTCCAGTGGCTCGTAGAAGCTTTCCGGACTCAAGAAGGCAGTGACCTCTCACAAGACAAAATGGCCTTGCAGCGCCTCCGAGAAGCTGCGGAAAAAGCGAAAATCGAACTCTCCAACCGGGAATCCACCTCAATCAATTTGCCATTCATCTCCTCGGACGAAAAAGGGCCGAAGCATTTGGAAATGGAACTCTCCAAAGCTCAGTTTGAAAAACTGGTGGCTCATTTGGTGCAAGCGACGATCGATCCGGTGACTCAAGCCCTCAAAGACGCAAGTTTGACCCCCAAAGACATAGACAGAATTATTTTAGTCGGAGGCTCAACCCGGATTCCGGCAGTTCAAAAGGCAATTAGCAAGTATTTTGGGGGCGTTTCTCCTGATAAATCCGTCAATCCCGACGAAGCTGTAGCGGTAGGCGCGGCAATTCAAGCCGGGGTGTTGGGTGGTGAAGTCAAAGACTTGCTGCTGCTCGATGTGACGCCGCTCTCCCTGGGACTCGAAACCTTGGGCGGGGTGTTCACCAAAGTAATCGAGCGCAATACAACTATTCCCACCAGCCGATCGCAAATGTACAGCACGGCGGCAGACGGGCAAACCTCGGTAGAAATTCACGTCCTCCAAGGCGAGCGGGCATTGGTTAAAGACAATAAAAGTCTCGGCAAGTTTCTGCTCAAAGGCATTCCCCCAGCTCCTCGCGGCGTACCTCAAATCGAAGTCACCTTTGAAATCGATGCCAACGGGATTCTCAAAGTGGCTGCTGAAGACAAGGGAACCGGAAAAGAACAAAGCATCCAAATTTCCAATACAGGGGGATTGAGCGAAACCGAAGTCGAGCGGATGCGACAAGAAGCCGAACTTTACGCCGACGAGGACATCAAGCGCGCTCTACTCGTCGAACTCAAAAATCAAGCTGACTCCCTCGTCTATAATTGTGGTGTAACTTTAAAAACCAACGCGCAACTGCTGAGCGACGACCTTAAGGCAGAAGCGGAAAAAGCCGCAGCAGCCTTGCGGGCAGCGATGACTAACCCCGACATCACAGTCGAGGAACTCACGCCCGCAATCGAATCTTTCAAGCAACTGCTATACTCGCTGGGGACAGCAGTCTACGACCAAGCCCGCAGCGGGGTAGCCCCGTCAGGAGCTGTTGTTGAAAGCGAGATGAGGTCAGAAGTAGAATCAGAACCAGAAGAGGTTAAAGCCGACGACGACAGCATTTTGCTGACAGAAGAGCTGTTGGTGGCGCCCCAAGCTCCGCCGGAACCAAAGCCGGAACCAAAGCCGGAGCCAAAGCCGGAATCAAAGTCGGAACCAAAGCCGGAACGACAGTCAAAACGACAGCCAAATCCACAGTCAAATCCACAGTCAAAACAAAAACAGAAGGTTCCCGAACCAGAAGTTGATGATATGAATCCTTTCCTTTAAAACTGAAAAGCTAAAAATTAAAAGTTAAAAATTAACAATGAGAATTTTTGATTTTTAATCTGTAATTTCAGGAAAGGTCGCCCGTTTCTTTTTCGTACACTTTTTGTTATTTACCTCCAGGCAAGCAGCTCTATGGCCGGTGATTACTATGAAATATTAGGCGTTTCTCGCAGCGCAGACAAAGAAGAAATTAAGCGTGCTTACCGCCGCCTAGCTCGCAAGTACCATCCAGATGTCAACAAAGAATCCGGTGCTGAGGAGCGGTTTAAAGAAATTAACCGCGCCTACGAGGTACTCTCAGAACCAGAAACCCGCGCCCGTTTCGACCGTTTCGGCGAAGCAGGCGTCAGCGGTGCAGGTGCACCGGGGTTCCAAGACTTTGGTGACAGCTTTGCCGATATTTTTGAAAGCTTCTTTCAAGGCTTTCAGGGAGGTGTCGGCCAACAACAGCAAGGTCGCAGGCGCAGCGGGCCGGTGCGCGGAGACGATTTGCGGCTGGATTTGCGGCTGGATTTCCGCGAAGCAGTGTTTGGTGGGGACAAAGAACTCCGCATCAAGCACCTAGAAACCTGCGAAACTTGCACCGGGACTGGCGCGAAACCGGGAACCCGACCCCAAACCTGCTCGACTTGTACCGGTAGCGGTCAAGTCCGGCGCGCTACCCGCACTCCTTTCGGCAGCTTTACTCAAGTTTCTGTTTGCCCCACTTGCAACGGCACGGGGCAAGTGATTGAGGACAAGTGCGAAACTTGCGGGGGTCGGGGTCAGAAAGAAGTGATGAAAAAGCTGAAAATCACTATTCCGCCTGGGGTTGACAACGGTACTCGCTTGCGCGTTTCCAATGAAGGGGATGCTGGCAAACTGGGCGGACCGCCCGGAGATCTTTACGTGTTCTTGGCGGTGAATGAAGACCCGCTATTTAAGCGCGACGGCACTAACGTTAGCTCGGAAGTTAAAATTAGTTATTTGCAAGCAATTTTAGGGTGCCGGTTGGAAGTGGAAACCGTAGACGGGCCGACGGAATTGTTGATTCCTAGCGGAACTCAGGCAAATACTGTTTTGACTTTGGAGAAGAAAGGGGTGCCTCGGTTGGGAAATCCGGTTAGTCGCGGCGATCATTTGATTACGGTGTCTATTGACATTCCCACTAAGGTGACGGCTGAGGAACGGGAATTGCTGATGCAGCTTGCTAAGCTGAAGGGCGATCGTACCGGTAAAGGCGGCTTGGAAGGATTTCTGGGTAATTTGTTTCAGAAATAAGCAATTTTTGACACCAATTGGTGTCAAATTTTCCTGTTTCAGGATTCCCCGGCAATTGGTTTTAGTATCTGTCAAAAATTTGTGTGCAATTGCTCACAAAAATGGCAGGTGGACCTGTTCTTGGGCATTGCGTTTCAGCAGCGCTCAAAAAAGTGAGCGCTATTGCGCTCACTTTTTTCAGAAAGAATAATAGTCTGTGTCCAATTGGAAAGAAAATTTTAGATTCTCCAGTGTCCAGGCAACTTGTTTAAAAAACTAAGGATTTCAGGATTGGAGATTGCAAAAAGCATTATGAATTCAACATCAAAAATTGAAAGTCCCAAATCCCCAGATGCCAAAATAGATCTGCGGGGTACCCCGTGTCCTCTCAATTTTGTCCGCACTAAACTGCGGTTGGAGCAAATGGCACCGGGAGCAGTTTTGGAGGTATGGCTGGACGCTGGAGAGCCGATCGAACAAGTACCTGATAGTCTTAAAATGGAAGGCTACCAGATTCTGGACACGCAATTTGTCGCGGATGAGCCGGAGTCGGGTTTTTTTTCAATGAAAGTGCAGCGCCCAGAAGACAAGGAAGCAGGATGAGCCTGAATTCGCCCTCCATCGTGGGTACTGTAATTGCTGTTCAGGCTAACTTCTATCAAGTGAGGTTAGATCCGGCAGTCTCGATTGACGGGAAAAATGCTCTCCTCGCTGATTCTCCGACTCTCCTGTGCACTCGTCGCACTCGACTGAAAAAAATAGGCCAACAGGTGATGGTGGGCGATCGCGTGGTGGTAGACGAACCCGACTGGACTGACCGCCGGGGTGCAATTTCTGAAGTATTCCCCCGCCAAACAGAACTCAACCGCCCGCCTGTAGCTAATGCCGATCGCATTCTCCTGGTTTTTGCCCTTGCTGAACCCGACTTAGATCCCGCATCATTAACTCGGTTTTTAGTTAAGGCCGAATCTACAGGTTTAGAAGTGAGTTTGTGCCTGAACAAATGCGATTTGGTCACGCCCCAAGAGTTGGAACAGTGGCGCGATCGGCTTTCAGCCTGGGGCTACGAACCAATGTTTATTAGCGTCCGCAGCGGTGCAGGAGTTCAGGAAGTCCCCGCTAACGATCAAAACGAAGTTTTTGCATCGGAACCGCCTTTCCGTGACTTAGTGGAGAAAATAGAGCCACCTATGCTGAGTTCTGAGGATAACCCCGAAGTCCCAAATTCGGTCAAGCCGTTACATCCGTTAAACCCCGTACATAGCCCGTTGCCGAACTTGCTTCTAGACCACCTGCAAGGAAAAATAACGGTAATTTGTGGCCCTTCTGGGGTTGGCAAGTCCAGCTTGATCAACCAACTGATCCCGGCGCTGAACCTACGAGTGAACGCTGTTTCCGGCAAACTCGGCCGCGGGCGCCATACGACTCGCCACGTCGAACTATTTGAACTCCCCGGCGGCGGACTTTTGGCCGATACTCCGGGCTTTAATCAGCCGGCTCTCGAATGCGATCCCTCAGAGTTAGCGGAATATTTCCCAGAAGCGCGCCAGAGGCTGGCTTTGGATAGCTGCCAGTTTAGCGACTGTTCGCACCGAGACGAGCCTAACTGTGTGGTGCGGGGCGGTTGGGAGCGCTATGAATATTACTTGCAGTTTCTCGAAGAGGCGATCGTCCGCCAACAAGCTCTGCAAAACTCCAGCAGCGCCGAATCGAGTTTGAAGCAGCAAACCAAGTCTGATGGTACGCAGCATTACGAACCGAAGCTGCAAACTAAAAAATATCGCCGCTCTTCCCGCCGCCTTCAACACCAATCGCTGCAAGATATGTGTCAAGATTTAGACGAGTTGTGAGGAAGTCGCCGCCCATCGCGCGCCGGCACTAGAAAACAGTACCAAGACTTACCCGGAAACCGGGTTTGCTCGACGAAAATACTTCGTTGTACCTCGATGCCCATTTCCCAAAATCGGCTTTCTTTAGTCGCGAGTGCGTAAGTCCTGAGTACATTAATAGCTAAAATTAAATGGCCTTAGATTTGTTAAAAAAAGTAGAACAGAAGCAAAAGTTAGCGGGTACTGCAGGAGCAAAAATATTGTGAATATTCAAGAACTGTTTCAAAAAGGCGGCCCCGCCATGTGGCCCCTGTTGCTGTTATCGATTTTATCTTTGAGTACAATTATCGAGCGCTTGTGGTTTTGGGCAAGCCTCCTGAGCAAAGAAAAGCAGATAGTTAACCGCATTCTTGAAGCCGCTCGCAGCGATTGGGGGGCGGCTAACGAGATTGCCAGACAAGCTAACCGACAGCCGATCGGGCGATTTCTTTCTGCACCCCTGCGACTCTACAATCCCGAACCAGATTTATTTCGACTCGCACTCGAAGCTGCAGCCGATGAAGAGTTGGCTTCGATGCGTCGCGGTGACAAAATCTTAGAAGCTACGATCGCTCTAGCCCCTTTGCTGGGCTTGCTGGGAACAGTTCTGGGCTTGATTAACTCGCTCAGTTCCATCCGTCTGGGCGACATCGGCACGTCGGCAACAACTGGCGTAACTTTGGGGATTAGCGAGGCGCTGACTACGACTGCTACTGGGATGGTAGTAGCAATTTTTACCTTGGCGTTTTATCGGATATTTCAAGCTTTTTTGTTCAACCAGGCAAAAATATTTCGCAAAGCTGGAAATGAACTGGAATTGCTTTACAGGCAATACTGGCCTGCAGCTAATGCTAAGGGTCGATCGCCCGGTGCAGAATACAGCAATTCTTCTTTTGGTGCAGATGGTTTGAACAGGCGTTCTCTCAATTCTCAAGAAGCGGGAGAACGTAACCGGGAGCCGAAATTGAAAGGTTCCGATCCGGCTGAAGATTCACCTTCTAATAATTAGAACTAAGGAGAACGGATGAAGATTCACTTAGATACTCCTGCTGAAGAGGCTCGGATTGAACTGGTGCCTTTAATTGACGTGATCTTTTGCATTCTGACGTTTTTTCTCCTGGCGGCTTTGCAACTGACTCGCCAGCAAGCAATTAATGTCGATTTGCCTAAAGCGAAGACGGGACAAACGCAAATGCGAGAGATGCTGATTGTCAGCATTGACGATTTCGGGCAAACTTATATCGACCAATTGCCTGTCAATTACCAACAGCTCGATCGAGTTTTAAAGAGTTTCCAAACCCAAAATCCTACGGGGTTGATGGTGCTGTACGCTCCTCAAAATGCTAGATATGCCAAAGTTGTCGAGGTTTTAGACAAATTGAGAGAGGTAGGGGGCGATCGAGTTGCCCTGGCAACTCTTCCTAGTTCGGCTCCTTCCCCGCTGCCAAATTCCTCGCTTCCCAATTCTGGCATTCCTGCAGCACCTGCGATCGGCAATTCCGGTCAACCCCTGCCGTCTCCTCTGGCTCCGGGGCAGCAACAGTTCAATCCCAATCAGTTTCAATCTCCTCTCCCCGCTCCAGGGCAGCAGCAGTTCAATCCCAATCAGTTTCAATCTCCTCTTCCGGCTCCACAGCAGCCTAGCAACTTTGGGGCAAATCAGGGCATTCCTCCTGTTTCGCCTGCACCCGCTGCTCCCAATTTCCGACCCGGAGCGGCCACTCCACCCCAGGATGGCCGGCCCTCGAATTAGTTAGAAGGAAGAAGGAAGAAGGGAGAACAGAGAAATAGAAATTCTCAGACTCTCCCTATCTTTCGATCCCTCATCTTCCACTCTCCCCATCTTCCTCATTTTTCAATCTCCCGCTCTCCTCATCTTCCAATCTCCCCTCTCCTCATCTCCTCATCTTCCAATCTCTGCCTCTCTTCCTCTCCTCATTTCCCCCTCTCCCCCTCGCGGAGAGAAGCTCGGCCCGATTTGGTATAAAGGGCTTCAATTCTTTTGGTTCGTACTGAGCCTTTTTCCTCTTGACAAGTAGATACAGTTGTATATGCCTGCAGAAGGAACTTTTGCAGACATCTCGCCATCTCTGTCCCTAAGTAAGTTATTTCCTCGGACATATGGTAACTTTGTCAAATGATTGTTACCTTTTGTAATATAGACTAAAGCCAGATGGGCAATCGGGTATCCCGAAACCAACGGTCGATCGCTGAAACAACTTACAAATCTGGTTAATCCAGGTGTTCACTTTTAAGTCACCTTTACTTACAGAGGAGTCAAAGTCATGAGCCAACCAGCAGAATTGTCTTTGGAACAGCAATTTAGCCTGTGTTCCTTCAAAACACAGGTAAGTGACATGAGCCGCGAACAAGCTCAGGAGTTTTTGGTCAAGCTTTACGAGCAAATGATGCTGCGGGAAACCATGTACCGCCATTTTCTGAAACACCACTGGGGTTTAGAACCTAACCCAGGTGTTGAGTAGCAAAGAGTCGCAGTCGGCGACCTCCGTCTCTTACTCTCTTCCCTCAGGCGGAAAGGAGTTGGGGGTGATGGGGCGTCACTCGCAGGCAGAAGGTAGAAGGCCTCTGTACAGATATGAGGAAAATTTGACAGTTTCTTTTTGGATTTCACTCAATGTGGGAGTCGAGCTAAGCAGTTTCTTTCTTGACACCACAGGAGAGCGCAAAGATAATTTATCGCGCCTCGACTCGAAAATTGAATAACTCTCAATAATAAGTGTTAATTTTTTAACCAATTAAAATTTTTAACTTATTCAATATATTTGTCTTTAGTTGCAGCGGATGAGGTTTGACAGCAATGGCGCTAGTCGGACATCTGATCGCGACCCCCGACTAGCAAAACCTTTAATTTTCACATCAAACCCTAGAACTCGCAAGTGTTGACTCTAGAAAGAGTTATTCCGGCTGACGTTCCAGAGTCGCTTCCATCGTACTCGTCAGGTAATGACCCGACATGATGCCACTAGATTGGTAGTATCGGTTATCATCAACGCGGTGAAGGGTATCAAAACCCGTTCGTCGCTGGCGTTCGTCTCCCAATACCCAATAACGCTGGACGATCGACTGGGGAGCAATCCAACCTTCGCCCTCGACGCGGCCGAGTTCGCTGTGTTGGAGTACAAAAGTATACTGCCGTTCATCGCTGTTGAGGTGTCCTCGGTACTGCAAAATAATCTCTTCGCGATCGCCTCCAGGAAACACGAGTTTCGTCACCATACTGAACCAATCTGTTCGGTTCCAGCTCACTAAAGTTTTGCCTTTAACCGTAATTGGCACGCCATTGCGCTCAATCCAACTTCCTTCGAGCGTCCATTGGCCAGATTCCATTAAAAACGTGTGAGCCACAGTGCTGTTCCTATGCTTTTCCTGCTGGCTACAATGCTGGTGCAACAACGCACAGCCGTTGTCCCTCAGACTCTATGCTATCACGCCCAACTGTGCCAACAAGAGTTAATTTCCCCTAAAAGTACCGGTGCCCGGGCACCAGTAACTTGAGGCAGATTACCGGGAATGCCCCGAACCCGCCATACGGCTAAAACCGCAAAAGCGATCGCCTCTTTAAAATCTACATTCAAGCCTGCCTCAGAAGTAGTCAACACTTGCACTGGATGCAATTGAGATTGCAATCGGCGTTTTAAGTAGAGATTGTGGCTGCCACCCCCGCATAGTAAAACTCGATCGGGCATAGCCGGTAAAAAAGTTTGGTAACTGTGAACGATCGAGGCAACAGTCAGTTCTGTCAGAGTAGCCAGCACGTCAGCAGGACTGAGGTTGTAACCTTGGGCCTCGACCAAACACCTGTCAAAATAGTCTACACCAAATAGCTCTCGCCCCGTTGATTTCGGCGGTGCTTGGCGGAAGAACTCTGATGCGAGCCAATCCTCGACTAAAGCTTGACAGGGAGTTCCCGATGCCGCCCAAGCTCCACCTTCGTCGATCGTCTTAGTGCCGCCTGAGAAGTGCTGTACTGCCAAATCTAACAGGGAATTCGCCGGGCCTGTATCCCAGCCGGATATGCCCTCCCCAAGACTGAAAATCTCAGACTCGTCATTGTTTCCCCCTTTTCCTCTTGCCGGAAGATAGGTAACATTGCCAATTCCGCCCAGATTTTGGATGCAGAGGCTGCGGTTGGGTTCTGCCAGCAAGCAGGCATCAACTATTGACACTAACGGTGCTCCTTGGCCCCCTGCTGCAATGTCTGCCGATCGAAAGTTACTCACAGTAGTAATGCCTGTCAATTCTGCAATTAGCGCGCCCCGCCCGAGTTGCAAACTGTAGCCCATTAACCCACCGGCGCTGTCTTTCTGGGCTTTCCCAGCAGGTCGGTGGTAGACGGTTTGACCGTGAGAGCCTATTAATTCGGCATTATCATATTCTGCTTGAATTGTCAATGCCGCCGTGGCAAATTCTTGGGCGATGGCATCATCTAATTCTGCTAGTTCAGCCATTGACAAAGCTGAGCCACTGCAAACCGAGAGAATTTGCGATCGCAAATTAGCAGGATAAGGGAAAGTCTTGCCGGCCACCAATTGCACTTTCAAGTCTGTTTGGGAACCGAGCACATCCACCAAAGCAGCATCAATGCCATCCACCGACGTGCCACTGATCAAACCGATAACGCGGGTCATTCAATTTTAGATTTTAGATTTTAGATTTTTCGATTTTAGATAGTCGGGTGCGATCGGGCGATGAATATTATTTGAGGTCGATCGTCACGATTACCACAGTAATATTATCGCGTCCACCTTTATCCTTAGCTGCTTGAATTAAAGCATTTGCAGCGCCCTCGCAGGCGCGAATCGACTTCAGAGGCGAAGCTATCAAAGGATCGGAAAGTTCTTCAGTCAAGCCATCGCTGCAGAGCAGCAAGCGATCCCCAGGCTGCACGTCCACCGGCAAAATATCTATCTCCCGCAAATCATCGCGGCCCAAACACTGGGACAAAACGTGACGCCAAGGATGAGTGCGAGCCTGATCGGGAGTTAGAGCTTTTCTTTTGACAGCCTGAGCCACCCAAGTCTGGTCTTCAGTAATCTGTTCCAAGCGAGAGCCGTGCAGTCGGTACAAGCGAGAGTCCCCGATATTAGCGCACCAGGGTCTGCCCTCATCCCTAAACATTAGAACCACAGCCGTAGTTCCCATATCAGCACGCTCAGGGTGGTCGAGCTGATCCGTCAAAATTGCTTGATTGGCAATTAAAAAAGCCTTTTCCAACAACAGCGGAGAATCCTCAGGCCCTTCCCAATGTTCTAGCAAATAAGATTGAATCGCCTCAGTCGCAATCCGGCTGGCTTCTTGACCTCCGGCGTGTCCTCCCATTCCATCGGCCACTATGAAAAATCGCCCGTCAGAGTCTATGTAGTACGAATCCTGATTTACGGAACGAACTAGCCCTGTGTCTGTCTTACCTGCGAAAGAGCGTTTCATAGATTGGGTGATTGGACTCATCGAACTTGAAAGCTTGATTTAATGGGGTGCGATGTTTTCTTCCAAAACTTAAATCCCGAACGGCAGTTGAAATTTCTGCGCCCCACGATCGCGAGTTTTGGAAAAATTGCACTTCCTTGACCTCATATTGTAGATCGTATGATGGTAATCCCATCTTAAAATTTCGGTAAATCCAGTAAATCAAGCAGCACCTGCAAAAAAAACTGGATTTCTACCCAAAATTAGAGGTTTTGCTGGCGAGAAATCTAGGCAGAAACTGGGTTTTTAGCCTCAAAGCGCATAAGTGTTGTAAATTTCAGCAATCTGTGGTCAGCCAGCCAAAACTGAACATTCGATGTCAAATTTTTGCTGGCGAGAAATCTCAAATCTGAAATTTCAAATCGCGAATTGCACAATTATGACATCCTGTCTAAACGATCGATCCGCTTGAACAAACGCAGCATAGCAAACCCTGCACCCGCCGCCAGCAGGGCAACAGCCACAGCCGGCCAGACTTGATTGCTGACAAACAAAATTGTCGCCGACAAAGTAAAAGCACTCATCAGCAAAGCATAATTCGTGCCCATTTGAGCGCTGCTCATGCGGCGGAGCAAGCGCTCTGTTTCGGCAGAACGGACGCGAATCCGCAAATCTCCCTGTTCGAGTTTATCGATAGTCTCCTCAATCCGGCGGGGCAAACCCAAAGCACTCGAACTCACCTGAGCCGCCTGACGGCCGATTTCGTTAAAAATGCTGCTACTGGTATCATGGCCATTTCCATTAGTCATAAGCTGCATGGCAAAAGGTTGTGCCACCTCCATAAAGTTGAACTCGGGATCTAAACCTCTGCCCACCCCTTCGATGGTGGAAAAAGCTCGCATTACAAAAGTAAAAGTAGCTGGGAAGCGAAAAGGTTGGTTGTAGGCAATATCGTAAAGGTCGTCCGTAATCGCGCTCACCGATTGATTTTCAAAAGGCTTGTCCATGAAGTTATCCAGCATATACTGGATCGATCGGCGCACCGGACTCATATCACCCGTAGGCACTAAAGCTCCCAAATTGATCAGAGAATCCATAATCCGCTGTCCATCCTTGGAAGCAATGCCGTAGAGCGTCTCCATCAGTCCTTCGCGGACATTCGACTGGATTTGACCCATCATGCCAAAATCGTAGAAAATCAGACAACCGTCCGCACTAACAGCGATGTTCCCGGGGTGTGGGTCAGCGTGGAAAAAGCCGTCGTTGAGCAACTGCCGCAAATAAGCTTTTGCGCCCAACTGAGCGATTAATTTACGATCGATACCGGCCGCTTCCAAAGCTTCGTAGTGGCTGATTTTAATCCCCGGCAGGTATTCCAAAGTCAGCACTCGCGGAGCCGCGTACCGCCAATAAACCCTCGGCACCCGCACCCAGTCACAGTTGCTAAAATTGCGGCGAAAAGTATCAGCATTGCGGCCTTCATGGAGATAGTCAATTTCCAGCCACAGAATGCGACAGCATTCCTCATAAATCCCCATCCAATCTCGCCCGCGGCCCCACTTAGGATGGTTTTGAAAGTAGCGGGCAATTCCTTTAAGAATTTGCAAATCGATCTCGAACAGCTTCCGCAGTCCAGGTCGCTGCACCTTGACCACCACTTCCGGGCCCGAATGCAGTTGAGCTTTGTGTACCTGACCCAGACTGGCAGCAGCCAGGGGCACTGGGTCAAAGCTGCGGTAGAGTTCTTGAACTGTCTTGCCCAAATCTTGCTCGACAATTACCTCCAACTGTTCGTAGCTGAAAGCAGGCACTTTATCTTGCAGCTTAGAAAGTTCCTCGACAAACTCTGCAGGGAACAAATCGGCGCGGGTGGAAAATAACTGCCCCACTTTAATGAAAGTGGGCCCCAAATCCAAGAGTGTTTCTCGAACCCAGATAGCTTGAAAGCGCCGTCTGGCAACTTTCTTTTCTTCAGTCACGCCTCCCCAGTAGCTCCAATTTTTGCTGTCGAGCCACAGCGAAGCCAGCCAGAGCAAAACAAAGGCCCAAATGTCGAAGAAGCGCCGCTTCCGGGAGTATTTTTCGCGATTCCAGCGATAAGCTTTACTTTTGTAGGATTTACTAGCAGTTTTTTGCTCATCGGCTTCGCCAGTGTGCTTGGGGGAGCGCTGGCGATTAACAGAGTCATCAAGGAGAGCAGACACTTGGGTTCCCAAATTGCTTATTTTATGTTGTTGCTTTGATTGAAAGTAGGAGCGCAGGAGCGCAAAGCAATGCGCTCACGTAGTCATAAATAATAGTTGTGGTCGGAGAATCTATTGCTACGGCAAACTGCTGCGGTAGCGCTGCAATTCCGATCGCACCAGAGCCACTTCGGCGCGAAGCTCGTCAATAGTCGCTTGCAAATCTGCAGGATGGATGTCTTGAATGGTCGTGGTGCTTGCAGTGCCAGTCCTGGTCTGCATCGCCTCATCCGAAGCTCGATTTGCCCGTTCCACAACTCGATCGGTGAATTGCCGCAGGCGTTCTCTTTGTTCTGCGTCAAATCTGCCGAGTTCAGAGAAAGCGTTGGTTGCTGCGCTTTCTAATTGCTCGTACAGTGCTTCGGCAAGTGCTCTGCCTACAAAAAAAGCATGAACTGGGGGTTTACTCATAAAAAATCTCTGTGCGCTTCCGCAACAAATTATAACTTGCTTGTCCCCGATGATGCTTGCTCCCAAAGGAAGGAATTTTGGGGGAATTGACACTCCCACCCCGAGTGTCGGCGATGGGATTGTTGAGAGTTAGAACAGTCTAACGCGCCACGGCTTACCATAAAAGCCTTGCTTACACTGGCTCAAATTCGAGGTTGGGGTTGCTTTGTACCAAAATGTTTGCAGCTTGGCAGTATTAATACGCGACATCACACCACCTCAGCGCCGCGCACATATTTTAACATAATTTAAATCAAAATAGAACACCGTCCTGCATTTTTTTTATGGCATTTGGATGGCAGAGGAAATAGGAAATATTCGATAAACTCAGACGGTGACTGTGGGGATTTTTAGATTCGACGGAAGTTTTTGGAAGATAGTGGTTCGCTAGGTAGGGGCTTATTATATCAACTCCTTAGCAGATATTTGCTGACTCATAAAACCAAGTATTTGTCCGCACTTTGAACCAACAAAATCCCTACTAATTTGTCGCAGGTTCGGGAAAAGGTATCGTGGGATCTGCCACAGGGGGTGGTGAATCAGGTGCGATCGAACTATCTGAATTGTTGCCACTGCCGCTCGGTATCGCAGGCTGAGGCGATCGCTCGATCGGCGAGGCTATTACTGGCGGCGCGGATTCCGAGGGTGGCAAGGTTTCAGCGCTAGCACTCCCAGGGGCAGGCGGGGCGGGCGCGGCGGGCGGTTCTGCAGGCAGGGGCGCAACTTCTGGTACTGGTGCGGCTTCTGGTTGGGGATCTGGCTCGATTTCGGTTTGAGGCTCTGGAATGGGGGACTCAGAAGGCTCCTCTGCGGGTTCGGGCGTCGGCGATGGCTCAGGTTCCGCTTCGGGTTCTGGGGCGGGAGTTTCCTGGCTTGGAGATTCAGAAGGTTTGGCGCTAGTTTCTGAGGGATCGTCGATCGGTTCGGGAATGTTGGTGCTGTCTAAGGGGGGTTTGGGGCGCTTGTTGAGTTCGATCGGGTAGAGAGGGCTGCTTTCGACAGACGGCTGCCCGAACATCGGCCCTGACAAATCGCGGGATTTGAGCAAATCTTCCAGAGATGGGAAGGATTCAATTTTGGGACGATTGCTGAGACTGGTGCTGTTGTAGTGCCATGCTAGGTCAAAACCCATCCAGCCTGCAATTGCAGCCGTTACGACAAACGCCAGAAAAGTCAACTGCGGCGGGGGAGGTGCGGGCAATCTGAGACTTTGCTTGCCTTTTCTTTTTACTGATACTCGCTCTGTTTCTTGCAGCATGGTGAGCCAATTTTCGACTGTCTGAGGGCGGTTGTGGGGGTCGATTTCGAGTCCCTGAAGGATGGCTCGCTCGATTCCTGGGCTGAGGTTGGGCTGAAATTGCCGTAACTCTGTCAAGGGAATGCGATCGCGCAGGGGTGCTGCTACGGGCGCCACGCCGGAGAGTAAGTAGTATAGGGTGGCGGAGAGCGCGTAGATGTCAGTGGCCGGTGTACATTTACCGTCATAGAGGTATTGTTCGATCGGCGCGTACCCGGGGGAGAGCAAGTTAGTGTGGGTTCGTTTGGTGCCGGCGGTAAAGCCGCGGGCAATTCCGAAATCTATTAACATTACTACGTGAGAATCGGCTCGCCGGATAATATTTTCTGGATTGATATCTCCGTGCAGCAATCCGCTGTGGTGCACTGTACTTACGGCTGAGGCTATTTGCCGAATATAGTGCAGGGCCTGGGCTTCTGGCAGCGGCCGATCGGTTTCGACTATTTGGGCGAGAGTTTGGCCCGGAATGTAGTCCATTGCAATAAAAGACTGTCCGGCTTCTTCAAAAAAGTCGATTACCCTAACTATGTTGGAATGCTGACACCGCGACAGGCGTTGGGCTTCGGCAATAAACTGCTGCTGAAATTGGGCAGATTCTGGGTGTTGGCGCAGACTTTCGTTGAGGGTTTTGAGTACGACGGTTTGATTTAAATGGGTGTGGATAGCTCGGTAAGTGATGCCGAACCCTCCTATCCCTAAAGTCGCGTTAATTTTGTATTTGCCCTGTTGCAGGACTGTTGCTGGCGCTAAGTTCATCTTTAGTTGATGCCGTTTCCCAAACTATGCTACCGCCTTTGGGTTATTTCGCAGAGTTGGGGGTGAGGTTCGATCGATCGATGCCCTAGTTTGAGCTTTAGCTCTGCTATATCTTTAATCTTGGCATCCCTACGTGATTTTATCTGTAGTAGGTATTGTGAAACTTAACGCTCCGGCTTTCCAATAATAAAAATCCCGCTCTTGTGGAACGGGAAAGCCATCAGGGTGCATCTATAATATCTGACTCTAACTTATGGGGGGTACAACCCCTCATTGTTTTAGCAAGTCTTTAAAATCAGCCATTTTTTGTAAAGATTTAGGTTTAATGTTGACTTACGATTAATTTTATGATTCATAAAATAGCCGCATCGCGATCTTGAGCTTGGGAAATTGAGAGGCTCAGGTATGAAGACACACTCGATTTTTAAAGAGACCAGAATCTGACCTTCAAAGGCATTGTCGCGGATGCTTTTACCCGTGCCAGCGAGCGTGTTTCACCAGCATCTCTTTTTCAAACTTACCAGAACACACCCGCACAAAGGCGATGGGATCGCGGCGTTTCGGGTCCGTGTTTGCCTCAAGCTCGAACACACACCCGGTGAATGCTGGGTAGGTGGGCAATATTTCACCTAGGCTGGTGAGCTTCTGGCTTGGCCGCGCAGTCCATCAAGGATTGCAACAAAAGTTCCACCGCTAGGTTATGCAAGGTTAACACTGCGGCCATCATCAAAGGTAAACCGAGTATCGGGGACCTTAATCCCAACTGGGCATAGCCTAGTTGGTTATAGACTAGGGGAGAGAGCAATTCTTGCTATCTAGCTGCGATCGCTTAATTTGAGGCGACCTGGTACATTCCGATGGCGAATACGATCTGGATTTATAGTACGTCGTTTTCCCCTGTTACTCCCAGAGTCACACCTTACAGACCAGATTACCTTTTTGGCTCAGATGAAGTTCCGGCCATCGGCATAAAATGACAAATAGGCATCGTCTCGGGCTTAATCTTGAGACGCCAAATGGCTCAAACCTTGTAAATAAAAAACCTGTAAGCATTCTCCAGACATTGGTAGCCCATAGCCTTCAATGCTTCAATCGCTGTTCGCGTTACACACCAAGGCCTGGAGGCAAGCTTAAGTTCCCCCTTTCGGTGAACTTGAGCTTAAGTTGTCACAAATGAGGTCTTATTGGTAACGAGAAGCGATCGATTAGCAATTAGCAGCAATTAATAATTACTTATTCTTTGGTTTGAAAATGTCTGTTAAACAATCACATTACGAGACTTTACTAGCAGAGTACAGCGAATCTTCTGCCGCGATTACCCTACTGAAAAAATATCGGGTTTACATGGAAATGATTCCGAGTATCCGCCGCGCCCATGAGAGTTTAATCACAATTCCTTTGCCAATTGCCCGCTTGCGAGACGGGGTTTCGTATGCGGGAAGCAGCGGCACTAGCATATCGCCCGGACAGGCAGTTTGTTTGCCCTGCGATTTGGCAATTTTGATGTGCGATCCTGAATGGAAAGTTAAAATTGGCGTGGAAATTTTGATTTTCATTCATCGTCCGGGCGAAGAGTTTTCTGAGTTGCTCGGCCGCTGGCGGCAGTCTCAGGTTTGGCTGGACAAAGGTTACGAATGGGTGATGCCACACCGCTACAGACATATTTACAGCGATGAAGCTGAGGCTGTTCATCCGCTATTTGTTTTGTTTGACGAAACATCGGAACTGATTCAACGGGGTTTGATGGCGGCTGGTTTACCGTTTGTGGTCGAAAGTTTCGAGTCTGGCAGTGAGGAAGTAGAGGAGGAAGAGTTTCTGGGTAGCGGGGAACTCGGAAGTATTGGTGAAGAGAGTGTTGATTTTTAGGGTGGGTGCGATCGCACATAGCCTAACCGTAGGGTTTGCACGCGCCTAAGTGGGCGATCGCCGCAAACGAAGGCATCGTGGTGAGGCAGAACACCAGCATGGGTTTTTCTATGCTCGCACCTTAAGCTAATCAACAATAGTTGGATGAAGGTTTCACTGCACTTTATTGCTGACGTACATCCCGATTTACCCAACTAAGAAGGAGCGTAAGGTGTAATCTTCCTGACGGGGTGACAGCCCCGTCAAAAGCCTTACGTATGGCGGTTTGAGACGTTTTGTGGTCAAAAAAAATGGGCGACCGTTCTCAACAACCCCCATAATAGTTAAAATGCTTCCTTTATTTTACCAAAATTGCTTGTCAAGTCAACTCAAAAAAACTGAATACTTAACTTTTGTAATCGTTGTCTGCCTTTTACAAATACACAAACAGGTCAGTATTGAGCGGCTAGCTACTGTTTGGTCATATCCTGTACTTTTTGAGAGTCGGAGGCGCAATCTTCAAAGATTTTTTAAGTTGCCAGTCCTGCGAATTGAAACCCTATGGTTTCCCTTGGTAAAATACATCTTGAACACAGCTTTTAAAAATCAGTCAGTGTTAATGCTAGCTATCGATCGCACTCAATGGCGCCACAATAATTTATTTTTTATGAGTCTGATTTGGTCGCAAAGGGCTATTCCTTTATAGTGGGAAATACTCCCCAAAAGAGGCAGCACGAATCTTCAAGAACAACAAAATTTAATTACACCTGTTTTGGACTTGCTACAAGATTATCAAATAATTATTCTAGAAGATAGAGAATTTGGTTCGGTCAAGCTGGCGCAATGGCTCTGTGACTCCCACGTCAAGTTTGTATTAAGAGTTAAACAAGAACGATACATACAATCTGAAAAATCCGAATATCAACGTCTAAGCGAGTTAGGACTAATACCAGGAACCGGTTTTTATAGAAGCGGGGTTAAAGTTACTAAACAGAAAGGTTTTGGCTTCTTTGATGTAGCAGGTTATTGGAAAAGAAAGTACAGAAATAACGGGACTTCCGAAGGGTGGTATTTGTTGACTAATGTAGGTAGTTTAAAATTGGCGACCGCCAGTTTTAAGTGTCGGAGTGGAATAGAGGCTATGTTTAAGGATTGTAAGACGGGAGGTTATAACGAAAGAAAATAGTCATGCCTGTTATGACCGCTTAAAATCCTTAGTCTTGTTAATAGCAATTGCCGACAGTTGTGCAATCATTAAAGGTTGTACAATCAAAGAGATGGGAATTCAAAAATATGTGGGTCGGGTGCAGGAATTAGGGCGCTCGGTACGTCGTCATAGCAACTTTTGGATAGGTTTATATGGTGAATGTTGGGTGACAGTAAGTGAAGTTTGCCAAGATTTAGTAACTGAATTAATGAGGATTATAAGTAATAAGCGACCATTTTTTCAGAAGGGTATAAGGCAGAAGTGTTGAATGATAAGAAAAGATTGCTAAAATTGGCCCAACAATGTATAATTGCAGAGTTATAAATTATTAAT
>NZ_JAUBQM010000073.1:0-35531 GCF_036701245.1 Microcoleus sp. Pol14D4 | reverse complement strand
AGAGTCGAACTCATTGACCGGGTAACTGCATACAGCCTTTTTCTTGTCAATACCTAATACTGAACCGACGCTCTAGGGAAGTTCGTCAAGGTAATTTTGACGACGCTTACCAAGAAAATGTTTATGATTTGTCCAACTTAGTAGATACTCCTTGGACAGATTCAGCAGTCCGGTCGAATCCACAGTTGGAACTGGAGCTTGATTAAAGAAAAAAGCGAAGATCGAGAAATGCAGTCCTGGACGCATCAACTCAGAAAAAATAGAGCAGCTTTCTTTTTCGCGATTTTAGTTAACATCAAGAGGATTTCCATGAACAGTCCCAAGCCGTTAAAAAAATCAAGCCAGATAGGCTCTGCCTTAATAGCTGCCAGTACACTCTGCCTAATTTTTGCTTTTATCTGCATTACTTTCTTAAGCTTTCCATTAATTGCTAGCGCCAGTCCCTTACCTACTAAAATTTGGGAAAAAGAACAATCTAGAGTTTTGCTGCCAGATTGGAGCCAGATTACCTTTAGTTCCCTGCCCGCCGTTGCTAGTTCTGGAAGTTCTGGCGGCCGAAGCTGGCAAGCCGGCACTTCTGTTGACAACATCTTGAAGCTGGGGGACATTAACGATGTAAAACCTGAAATTCTGTCTTTGCAAGCAATTGAACAATTGGCATTAGGGGATATCAATTTAGAAAATATCAGCTTGTCAGCATTTCCCTTAGCTGGTAAGCAAACTGTCGGTCACTTAGCTGAAATTGTTCCAAATCTTAGCCAATTTCAATTGAGCGATGTTCCTCCAATTGCTTCTTTATCTTCTCAAATAGCCGGAGTGAACCCTAAAATCAACCAATTACCAATTGGTCAAGCTGTAAAACAAGTACCGCAACTAGCGCAGGCAAAACTTAACCAAATTGACCTATCTGAGTTTGCGATCGCCCAAATCCCCAACCTTAATAGCGTAAATTTAGAACAGTTGTCTGGCTGGTCAGAGGAACTCATCAGCAATATTCCGCTGCTGAGTCAAGTCCCGCTTTCTAGCTTTCCGGTTCCTATTGCGTCTATTGGCAGCACAATCATGCGAATTGACACGATTTACAGCCGGTACGAAAGCAAGCGCTCTAATACAATCTCCGGTTCTGATGTAGAAGGATTTGCGGTAGCGTGCGAGAAAGATTGCGCTTATATCGAACTCGACGACATGGAAAACGTCGGTCGCCGCGCCACAGGGCCACTAGAAGGCAAGCAGTGGATTAGCGGCAAATACCAGGAAGTGCGAGGCGGTTCTGGCTGTTTGAGCGGTTGGGAACCGACGGGCCGGCATCCTTTTGGGGAAGTGTTTAAAGTAGTGGTAATGGAACCGTCAGAAACCAGCGATACTGTTGACACGGCTCTGTACTTCAGGTTTAGTTTGCCCTGCGGCAAATCGCCTTACATTATTGGTCCGGTTCCGTTTCTCAGTTACAGCGTTAATTCGCCTATGTTTGTCGGTCGATTGGAGGGCGGTTCTTCTAACAATATTTCGCGTTCCAAAGGCGTTGCCTCTGAAACAAAACCTTCAAAGCCGCTGAGTTCCAATCAAGCTAAAGAAAACCCTTTACCCACTCAGCCTCTACCTGAATCAAAGCGAGAGTGCGCGCGCCCCGCAACTTACGTTAACGGTGTGGATGTAGCTTCATTAGGGGAGGCGTTAGCAAAGCTTTCCGAAGGAATCGCCAATTTGGAAAATGCAGCCAGTGGCGACTACGAAGCCATTGGCGAGATCGTTTGTACCGAAGGATCTCGCAACTGCGGGCGGGCGATCGGTCGCTATCAGTTGATGAGTTACCGGGAAGACGTGCAGCGTGCTGTCAGCTCAATTCCAGGGGGGGCTAACTTTATCCTAAACGTCAACAAAGGCCAAAAACCTACAAGAGAGGAACTCTTCCAATATTTTCCTCCTGCTGTTCAGGATAAAGTCTTGCAAAATTCTCTAGCTGAGAACTTAGTCAGCAGCCAACAGGAAATTGACCCTAAAACTGGGCAGGTGTTCAAGGGCGATCGCTTAATTGAGCGAGTAGCACAGAAACACTTTGGGGGTTCTGGCAGTAAAATTGATGCCAGCTATTCCAATATTTTAGGCGGCTACCCTCTCAAACAGTACGGGGAAAAAGTTCGAGAGCTTTATAACCACAATACCAGCGACAATTGCCAAGCTAATTCTGGTGACAGCAATGGCATCAGCAACTCGGTCGGCTCCGGCATTACTTTAAATGCTAGTGGGAGTATTAAGGTTGCGCTGTTCATTAGCTCTTTTTTGATGGGAATGTGGTTCTTAATTCGACTTTTTTACAAGCGAAAGCAGCAATTTTTTATGATTCTAATCGGTTTTGGACTAGCAATTAGTTTTGGCACGGCTGCACTCTCCCATTGAACCAGGGGAAAGAGGAGGTGGAAAAGCAAGTTATTAACAAGTCTAACAACCTTCTCTACAACCAGGACGTTTTTAATTGCTGAAACCATTAATTTTATGGCATTGATATCAAAATTGGTGGTATCGGAATGATTAAACCACAGAGGGCACAGAGGACACAGAGAAAGAGAAGAGAGAGATAATAATTCCGATGTCAACTGATTAGATATGACTTCTAAGCTGTTCAGGATATAAATTGTAGAGTCGTTTTGTATTCCCCGAAGTCAGTCATAAAAATTGACTGTAAGATTTAGACATACAACAGCTTACTTCAGCAAAATAATCTCTCTTTTATTGTCTTTTTCTTCTGCTTTAGTGTCCTGTTTTTTCTTGTATTTTGTAGGAGTGAAGTAACAAATGGTTAAACAAAATAGAGTTAAGCAACAAACAGCAGGCACCCAAAAGATTGTCAACCCCCCGGTTTGGTTAAATCAACTTGGTTACTGGTTTCGCATTGGTTTGACAGTTTTTACCGCCCTGTCGCTATTATTGGGGACAGTTGCTTGCACGAATTCTAGTTCAGCAACAACCGCACCAGCTTCTTGGCAACAAGCTTTGCGAGTCACTCCAAAAGAAACTTTAACCCTAATCGTAAAGGAACACAGCAGCCTTCCAGAACTCAAAGTAGCGGCTGGGCAAAGTGCTGCGGCGGAAGCAATTAAGAGAATGCGAGTGTGGCAAGTTAATGGCTCGGTAGGACGGCTGAACCTTTATGATTTCAATAATTCCACTCTGTGCGGCACAAAAGGCTGCCTTTATGTTGGCTACTTAATTCCTAATGATTCAAGTCAAATGCCAACAGAAGTATTTACAGCTTATCTCGACCCCCATAAACCGCCGAAAACTCCTTTGTTTAAGGCTGACAGTTCCTCGCACGAGGGTTTGCCTTGTCTAGGAGTGAATCAGCTTTCCAAAGAAGGCCGCCGCCAGCTTCAATTTTGCTACGACGGCCTTACCTATCAACTTGCTGACAGCCAGCTTTTCAGTAGTTAGTGTTTAGTAGTCTGCGGGTTCATCGAAGTCAAAATCTTCTTCTGAATCAACCTCAACTTCAACCTCAGCAGCCTCGGAAAACTCATCTAATTCCTCTAATTCTGAGTCTGTTCCTCCTTCAACTTGTGCAATTTTGCGAGGGGGTGACAATTTACCTCGATTTTTGCGGTTAGTTACGCTTTCTGGCAACGCCTGGACTTCAGGTTCGACACCAGCAGCTATAGCTGGCAACCCGGCCTCGCTAGCGTCAATGAACCCAGCAATGCTATTGTGCAGTCCCCAAATCAATTTCTTTTGTGGTTTTTGACCGAGAAATAGCTTGTGAAAATTAGCATCAGTTGGCTGAGTAATGCTGTAAGTTTTGCAGCAAAACGATTTATTTTTGCCTTCCCCTTCTTTGATAGCTCTAAATTCGACATTCAACACTCCCAAAGAGCGCCACTTGTCATTTTTACCGCTGTAATCTCTCCCAAAGCAATCAGCAAATGCCCGTTCCAAATTGCGGTAAAATTCTTCTCTAGCGCTCTTAAAGCTCCAGAGGGCTACATTCTTGAAGCGGACGACTATCGGTACCTGATGCAGGGGTTGGTTTTTGGGATTTAGAAAGATGAGAGCGTGTTCGGAACACACTTCCTGCGTCTTTTTATCGAGGGAATCGCGATATTCGTCGTAAAGCCCAATAAAACTACCTGCTAATTCTCCATTTTCTTCAATATCTTTGTAGCGGATGTACTCAGGCACACAAGCTAATACCAACATTCTCGCTTTTGGGAGCAGTAAGCCTGTCACTTCTTCGCTTAGTTCGACCGTTGTCAATTCCTCAACATTAGGCATTACGTGCCATTCCGCTTTGACAAGCTGGTCGTTCGAGAGCAAAATACCTGCTGGGTTATCGTTAATCACGATTCCATAGGGCAAAGAGGGCTTGCGAGTTTGGTTGTAATCACTGTTGAATAGCTCCGGATCTATCTCGTAATAATCAGCACTCTTGTTCTTTTGCCTGTTGGAGTTTCCACTAGAATTCTGTACTGTCTTACTGGGAGATTTCGCGTTATTGCTTCTTACCATTGTTTACCTATTTTTGTCATGGTCTCCCCCTTGAGGCGATAGCCGCTAGCTGAAACATTTAGTTGTTTAATAGATAAAAAAATGAACAATTTGCAATTCTTGCCTAAAATTCACAAAGCTACCTTGATACCAATGGCAGTTCAACCTCCTAAACGTTCGTTAACTAGCATAGATTTTGGCGGGTTGTTGGGCCAGTTTATGAAGCCAGAGGGATTGGCAATGTTAGGGCTAATGGCAGGCTTACTTATTGTTTCCAAATTAGTTGGAAACGGGAAAGGTAAAATTACCTCCGGGCGGCTGTGCGGGACGGCTGAAAAATTGGCAGCCACAGGCTCTGCCCTCAAGCAAATGAAAGAAAAAAAACGGCAGCCCGTTACTTTGTGGAGCGGTACGCCGACTTATTGGTTTAAAGGTTGTCAGGGATTGAGTGCTCGATTGCAAACGCTATTAGGTGCAAATCCGACGGTTTGGTTTCCCCACGCAGAACGCGGAACTTTAGTCATTGGTGCTCCGGGTTCTGGCAAAACATTCAGCGTCATTGACCGGATGGTTGAAAGTGCATTTCAGCAAGGTTTTCCTGCCATTATTTACGACAAAAAAGGAGACCAAATGAAACTGCTTGCACCCCTTGCAGTGCGCTACGGCTATGATGTGCAAGTGTTTGCGCCAGGGGAAGCTTACAGCGGCACTATCAATCCTCTGGATTTTATGAGAGATGCACAAGATGCAGTAATGGCAGCAGAAATTGGACAAGTTATTGCTCGAAATGCTAGTCCGGGGGAGAGTAAAGGCAATGAGTTTTTTGAGAAAGCAGGCGAGTTGATGGCGAAGGGTTTAGTGCAGTTGGCAAAAAGCAGTCCTTACCCGGATTTAGCTTTTGTGTACGCAATTATTCAACTGCCAGATTTGGTCAAGCGCATCGACCACGCCGTTCACCGACCCGACGGTCATCCCCTCAAAATGGACAGGTGGATTGCCTCTAGTTTTTCGCAGTTATTAAGTTCAAAAGATGCTGAAAAAACAGTGGCGGGCATCAAGGCAACCGCAGAGGCAACCTACTCCAGTTTCATTCAAAAAGATTTGTTGCGGGCATTTATTGGTCGCAGCACCATTCCAATTGCTTTAGAAGGCAAAAAGTGCATTATTTTCAAATTAGATGACCAAAGGCGCACTGTAGTGGGGCCGCTGTTAGCTGCTGCTATTCACTTATGTGTGGTGTCTAATTTGAGTCGAGTACGTTCTGACCCATTTTTGTACTGCTTAGACGAGTTTCCGTCTCTCAAGTTCGACAGAATGGATCAGTGGGCTAACGAATATCGTTCTGCTGGCGGCGTGCCGATTGTTGGCATTCAATCGCTCAATCAACTCTATAATCTGTATGGGGATAAAAAAGGGGCTGCGATCGCCAGTGCTCTGTCAACTCATGTCCTCTTCAACCCCGGCGATTTTGAGACAGCCGAGAAATATTCTAAGCGGTACGGGGAAGTGGAAGTGCTGGTAAAAAATCGATCAACCGGCAGCTCGACGGGGCAGCAAACGAGCCGTTCTGTCAACTGGAGCGAACAGTTGCAAAAGAAACCGCTGATTAGTCCTGACGAAATTCTGAGGTTTCCTCAAGGCAAGTGCGTCATCACTTCACCGGCCTACGCAACGGGGACGGAAGCTTTATTTCCCTACCCTCTCAAGATTCCGGTGCGGCCCGGCGACATAAAGCGAGCTAAAGAGTCTGAACAACTGTGGGACAGCAGCATCAGACCGCAGCTTGAAAGGCGGGCGAAAGCTTTGTCAGTAGAGCAGCAGACGGGTAAACTGCTCAATATAGATGAAGAGCTGGATCAGCGGATTCGATTCGCTTACCAATTGCTGCCACATCCGAACGATCCAGAAGAACCCGTGACTGTGGCTGATGTTAAGTCGCCTGTTAATGCTGGTGGTGCGAACAGCGCGGCTGGGAAAATAGCAGTTGGCAATATTCGGAAAAAACTCAAAACTCTGTCCTTTGGTGGCGATAGATGATGGAGCAAACTAAACAATTTTTGGCTGACATTTTGATTGTTGACGATATTCCCGCTAACATTCAACTACTTTCTCAATTGCTAATTGAAAACGGTTACAAAGTCAGGAAGTTGATTAGTGGACAGCGAGCTTTAAAAGCAGTAGAGTTGCAAGCGCCCGACTTGATTTTGCTAGACATAAAAATGCCCGGTATGGATGGTTATGAAGTCTGTCGTCAACTTAAAGCATCTGAAGCTACTTGTGATATCCCTATAATTTTCATCAGCGCTTTAGATGACGTATTTGACAAAGTAAAAGGGTTTGAGGCGGGCGGTGCTGACTACATTATAAAACCTTTTGAGCCTGTTGAAGTGTTAGCGCGGGTATCTGCCCAACTTAAAATGCAGCGCTTGCAGCAGCAACTTCGCTGCGCTAACGTGCAATTGGCTACACAAAATGTTCAGCTCAGCCAGGAAATTCAAGAAAGACAGCAAGCAGAAGCCAATTTAAGAATGCTGTTGCACGCTGTTTCGCACGATTTGCGATCGCCTCTATCAGGAATGTCGCTACTGCTGCGAAGTCGCCTCAATGATGCTGGCAGTAACATTGCTATTGATAGGCGGACTATGGAGGTTATGGTGCAAAGTTGTTCGCGCCAACTCCAGTTGATTGAGTCACTAACAGCAACACAACAGTTTGATGTGAAAAGTGCTTCTTTAGCCATAAAGCCGCTGTCGCTGCCCGCTTTAGTCCAAAATATTCTTATTGAAAGATTACCAATTCTCAACCAGCATCGAGTCAAGGTTAAGCAGCGTTTTGCAGCCGATTTGCCTTTAGTCCATGCGGATGCCCAGCAGCTCTGGCGGGTGTTTGGCAATCTGATCGACAATGCTGTTAAATACAATCAGTCTGGGTTTATTTTGACGGTAGAAGCTAAAAAGGAAGGTGAGATGGTTCGCTGTACGGTTGCAGACAATGGGGCAGGAATTTCTCTTCAGCAATGTGCAAGATTATTCGAGCCTTATACGAGGGGAGTTGGAGTTAGTTTAAGGCAAGGATTGGGATTGGGACTTTTCATTTGCAGGCAAATTGTTGAGGCTCACGGCGGAGAGATTGGCGTTGATAGCGAATTGGGAAAAGGAGCGAGGTTTTGGTTGACATTGCCAAAGTTTGAAGATTGACAAGATGCCATAATTTGCTACGCGATAGCTACGCCTCAAAAACCACTTTTTTTAGAACAATTAGAAGCTGCATTCCAACGACTAAACCAGGCCCAAACGCAGTGCTTTAACGGCTGCCTGGGTGCGATCGCTCGCTTCAAATTTAGCTATAATCATCTCTACATGACCTTTGGCGGTGTGGACGCTCATTCCTAGTTGAGCAGCGATTTGTTTATTGCTTTTACCCTCAACTAGCTGCTGCAAAACCTGCATTTCCCGTTCTGTCAGCTTGATGTCGTCATTCGCATAGCTATCGGGCAGTGGCGTTTTGAGATTTTGCAGCACGCAGTCGGCAATTTTAGGGTCTAAGTAGCTGCCACCTTCTTGCACAGCCGTAATCGCTGCTAGAAGTTGTTCTGCGTTAGTGCCTTTAACGCAGTAACCGTGAGCGCCACTGGACAAAGCCGCCATTACCTGAGTTGGATTGCTGTGGTGGGTGAGCATCAGAATGCGACTATGCGGCAGTGCGGCTCTGATTTGCTGCGCGGCTGCAATACCGTCGATTCCGGGCAAGTCAATGTCCATCAGCACGATGTCTGGTTGGTGTTGCAGCGCGGCACTGACGGCTTCGTTGCCGTTAACAGCTTGTGCGACAACTGTTAAATGGGGTTGGTTATTGAGGATATGCTGTAGACCGAGCTGCATCATCGGGTCATCTTCAACTATCAGGATGGTTTTTAGTTGGCTTGTTTTTGGTTGGGTGGCGGTAGTTGCAGTCACGGCTAAGATTCCTACTACATTTTATCCATAGTCTATTGTTTTTCCTCATATTAAAGAGTGTCATCCTCCTATGGAGAGAAGAAAAGTTTTGATTTTTGGGCAATTTCGTCGGAAGGTGAATGTCTCTCGATAGGAGGATGATAATAAAGTCGGTTCTCCCGATTTTTAGGTGATCATAAAAATTCTAGTGATGCGGCCCGAAAAGCCCGCGCGAGAGGCTCACACTACCGTTCCCACCACAAATCCAGAAGAGCTATACACAGTCGGAACAGATTAGATCGACACTTCGTTGACTTCATCCAAATTGATTTCATCCAAATTGATTTCATCCAAATTGATAGCTGTTGCTACTTCCTTCGGTTGAGGTGTTAGATAACCATTGAGCTTGATAACTGTTTGTTCTGTCTCTGGTTCAATGGTAGTCAAAAGCCAATTTTGAGTTTGTCGGTGTTGCTTGCTGTCCCAGGCAAACTGAACTTTTTCTGCTGGTTGAGTCGGGTGCAGTGCCAAAATAATCAGTTGCAGCTTGTGAGGCTCGATCTCGAAGAATTCGGCAGCTACCCATAACTTAACTCGGTCTTGCCAAGTCAGTACAGGATGGCGAATCGCCCACTCAAATAGTTTGGGCGTTCCTTTAACTAAACCCACATTTGTACGGACTTGTATCACTTTAATTGGAGGAGAAAGGGAAGAATTTTCTTCGGTCACTCCCCTTTTTGTTCGGTCTAGTTTTGTTTGAATTGGAATGTCAACAAACAGTTTTCGCTGCGGTAAAAACAGTGATGGCGATAGTTCTTTGAGCTGGAAAACCCACTGCTGGAACTGGGGGTGACTGTTGAGAATTGGATCGACAGGTAATCCCATTAAAATTTGCTTGACAAGCAGTTGCAAGCGTTCTTGCAGATAGGAAGGAACAAGAGGCGGCTCTTGTAGTGGGCTAGTATGAATAGTTTGATTGAGGTCGGATAGAGTAAGGAGGTACATTGCTCAGAGCATAAAAGACTGAGCAATAGCGGCGATCGCCAGAAGTCAGGGGGGAGTGGGGAATGAGACAGTGATTTTTCCGGCTTCTCAACTGAAAACCTTAAGGGTGCAGGCTGCTTGTTACCAACTATACAAGTTTGGCTAAAAATGCTACTGATGAAGAAATGATATCGGCAATATCATCTGGATCGAGGGAATAGATCTTTGCTAAAACTTCTTTTTTAATTTTTTCAGAGCCTACCCTCTTGCTGCCACTCACTTGACTTATCGCCACCTCATCCAAACCGCGTTGATAAACTGATAAGGATATTTCTCCATCCAAATAAAGTTGCAGAGTCTTGGTACTGCCACCGCTTAACTTTGCCAGTTGCCGAAAGTTCTTAGAATCGGATTCGGGTATCGTTTTTCCTTTTAACCACCGATATACTGTTGAAAAATCTACTCCGATAGCGGACGCTAAAGCGCTTTGAGTCCAGCCTTCTTTTAGCAGCAGCTCGATCAACTGAGTCAGCCGCTTTTGGCGATCGAGTATAAGAGAAGATACAGAGCTAACAGTCACAATTGCTTACCGAAAATTTAGGTTTAAAGTCCTGGGGCACACGGGAACTAACGCCCTTGCGAGACACCGACAAGAGTTTGGCTGAGGAGACTCCTCCGAGTGTAAGCCGAGTAGTGGAAAGAGGAAGCCCAAAGAGTGGTCTTGGGAATCCCCGCGCGCGAACGCACCCGGAGGATGTCAACTAACGCTTTTACCGTACACTATTTTACTTTCTGCTGCGTTGAAGCCGATACTTTTTCGCTATTTTACGCCCTTTCTACAAAATTTGAGCAATCAAAGCCTTAATCGATTACGCAACTACCCTTGCATTATGCAATACTTAATTTTGCACCGTGCAAGACGGACGGAACATCAATGTCATCCTCCAACACAGTTCGCGGTTCTGATGCACATAACTTCTCTGTTGTTCGCAGCGCTGAACTCACTGCTCCAGTTGCACAGGACTGCCACCTAAACAAAGCCGACGCTAAAGATTTGTCTGCCCAGAGCAGTACGCTCACTGATGCTGAAGCATTAGAATTAAGCAGCTTGGAAGCGAAAGTCGAACGGAGCTTGAAAGCTTTCTGGGAAATAGGGCAAGCTTTGCGCCAGATCCGGGATCGCCGCCTCTACCGACAAGACTTCTCGACGTTTGAAGACTATTGCACTAATCGGTGGGAAATGTCTCGTCGTTGGGCTTACCAATTGATCGAGGCGGCAACCGTCTATGAAAATGTGCGCCATGGCGCACAAATCCTTCCCGCCAATGAGCGCCAAGTTCGCCCTCTAACAGCACTACCCTCCCAAGAGCAGCCTAGGGCTTGGGCCCAAGCCGTTTCTACTGCTCCGAACGGCAAACTTACGGCTTTTCACGTTGCCCGAGTTGTTGAAGAACACCAGAAAAAAATTTCGAGGAATAAGTCTAACAACGAGAACAGTTCCAAAAAGCAACGAACTCTTTCAACCAATCATCCAGCATCAGACTGTAAGATTTTAGCAGCCAATCAAGAGGATGCTGAGGGATTGGGAGCAACATCCAGTCAGACAGAAACTCAATGCCGAAGCTGCTGGAACTGCTATCATTGCAGTTTTGAGCCTGTTCAAGACGACCCGCACAGTTTTTATTGTCAAAAGCTGGGCAAACTAAGCTTTATTGAGAAGGATGGTAACGAACGGGGAGCTGAATGTAAATTGTGGCTTTTTCGATGGAGCGATCCGGAGTTAGTTAAAAAGGCAAGACGAGCCGAGCGAGATACTTTTAGTTTAACTCTACAGTTCCCGATAGACTTGCAAGACCAGATCCGAGATGCGGCTAAAACTCAAGGGCTGGCCGTAGCAGATTGGGCAGTACAAATAATCGAAGCTGCTGTTTCTACAATGAGTCTGGCAAATGAAATCGGGCCTGCTCTAAACATTCCGCCCGTCGCTACAAGTGATAATTAAGTTTTGGTTTTTCTTGTCAGTTCAAGGTAATGTCTGCTGCCGTCTATTTTTAGCGATCGACTAGCATCGCTAGCCTTTCTATTGTTTGCAACAGCAAGTTGGCACGACCTGAATTTCTAGCAACGGGCGAGAGGAAAGCCGGTCCGGTTTCGCGCAAATTTTCAAGTTCAACTCGAAACCATCTCGATAAAAATGATTTGACTTCTGTGTCAGCTTGCTGCACTTCTTCAATCAAACTAGAACGCCCGTCGAGCACTGCCATGATGTCTTCAATATCGGAACTAAAATAAAAGTTGCCACCACCTCTACCCGTGAAAGCTTCTATTTTGGAAGCAAGGAGATAAGGGGCTGAAAAAATTAAAATTTGCCTGCCACTTGGCAGTTGGTAGCGAATAGCACGAGCAATACCAGGACTGTACCAGCGGTTGGAAAAACCCAGCACCGACTCATCACACGGCATGACATCAATCGAAATTTCCCCGCAGTACCAGCGACACAGCGGTGCCCCCGGTTCTGTACTTTCTAGGAGTCCCAGGGTGCGCAGCAAGTCTGACAGTTGATAGTATTCAGCCCGAGATGCAATGGAGACTACACAATCTACATCATCGGTGGGTCGAATGTCGGGGGCTGCTGCTTCATCCAGGTAAAGCGAGATGGTTGCTCCTCCTGTAAAGACGATGGTAGCGGGTACAGTCGAGAGCACTGCAGCCACTGTTTCCAGCATGAATATCTGCGGATTCATGCTGGAAACAGCCTGCTTTCAAGTTCGCTAGCGGCCAAACGTTGCTCTCGCACCCTACCTACCCTCAACGCATCAATCAAGCTCAGCAAGGCGTAGAGTTCCGGATCGTTACTGGCAGCGACAGGGACTGAAGGGTACAAAGGGGCGATCGCCTGCCCCCTGACGGCACCTTGAGGATCTGGCCACACATAAACTTCAGAGGGCGAGGCAAGCAGCTTGCTTTTTAAGGGCTCTGCAGAATGTGCGGTAGGCAGTCCCCGACTTAAGGGACCGGGCTGGGCGTAGAATACATAGCGCAGCCCGTGAACCAAGAATTCTAGGAGTGCTTGTTTTCCTATCCTCCGATGTTCGCGATCGTACAAGCCTGCTGCGGAGCATCGAGAAAGAGCTCCGTGAACTTCTGACGCACTCATGCCCAAACTTTGAGCGAGGGTGCTGTAAGTCCAGGAATCCTCGCGCCAACAGTGGACTTTAAGCAGGGCAACAATATCTTGCGGTTTGAGCATAGGTGGCTGCGATCGCTTGCGGTTTGCTTTATTCTACATTCGCGAATAGCGAATAAGCAAGCTGTGGCTCCAAAAATTTGCTCCCTCGGCTGGGGTTACGGAATAGGAGTTCTTGTTCGCGATTGCACTCATCGCTATGTGCCTGGGGGTATGGTCTTGGATGTGTTGATGGGATGTGCTGGCTAACCCCGCTTGCAGACAGTTTGATACTCTTGCGCAAACTGACTAACGTATTTATGAATTAAGATAGTCAATCAGCAGTTATGTATGCCAAAAACATTCCTGAAGATAGCTGAAGAGGATTAATAGTTAGTTGCGACCATATTGGCATTTGCTTTGCTATTCTGGAAGAGGAACCCTTCTGTAGTTTGTTGGGTTGGATTAAGGGTGAGTGCTTGTGCCCTTATTTTACCCATCTCAGCAAAGAGGCTTCTTTGTTGAAATACTAATAAAAAGATGGTCAATTTAGAGGCTGAAGACTATAAAGAATTAATAACTCTACTAAAAGATATACCAGAACTAGCCACGGAGCGCCCGCGCCAACGAATTTTGGAACTAGCTGGTTTGAAACAGTTGATACCAATGATCGATGTTTCAGGTGCTTCATTTGTGGCAGTTAGCGAGATCGTTAGCTATCTGTCAAAGTACGGGCGTCTAAATTTCGAGCATGAGGTCTTGGGGCTTTTCTTGAATACCCTGAAGAGTTTTGTAGGAGTTCAGCAGCAAGCTTCTTTGGATAGGTTGCTGATCGAGTATGACATGATGACTCCAATCGCAACATTACCTAACATCCGCGATTGGCGGGGAACAGAAACCACCACAGATGTATCAGAGAAAATAATTGGTGAAAATACACTACGTCCAATCTCATTCTTGCGCCAAGGGCTTCAAGTATCTCGTTCGATTGCTTATATTGGGGTACAGACAAACCAAAAACGTTGGTCAGGTACAGGTTTTCTCGTAGCCCCAGATTTGTTGTTAACCAACAATCATGTATTGCCCAGCTCAAATTTACTTACAAACTCAGTTTTTCGTTTTAATTATGAAGAGAGCTTCCAAGGAGAAGCTCAACAGATAGATGAGTATCGCGCCAAACCAAATGGGGTATTTCATACTAACGACTCCTTGGATTACACTTTAGTTCAAATCGAAAGAGAACCTGGAAAAACATGGGGGTGGTTACCACTACTACCTAGGGAGATTAGTAGCGGTATCAGAGTCAATATTATTCAGCACCCATTGGGACAACCCAAGCAAATTTCACTACAAAACAATTTTGTTCAATATGTAGGCGGCAATGTAATGCAGTATATAACCTCTACCTTGAATGGTTCTTCTGGTTCACCGGTTTTTAATGATGGCTGGGAGGTTCTTGCCCTGCACCACGCAGGAGGTAATATTCCTGAACCCACAACCCAGCAGCGTTACTTTAGAAATGAGGGTATCCTGGTAACAAGTATCTTAGCTGACTTACCTTCCGACTTTGCAGATATGCTTAGGCTCGCAGCATTAACTACCTAGTTAAGGATAATTTATACAAATATTTAGATTTCAATGACTAGAAATTTCAAACAGCAATTGCTACAGATGTTATTAAACATACCAGCTACTCAAAGCCTTGTGGAGCGCAAAGCTCTTTTGAATTTCACAGGCTTTAATTATCTAATTCCCCACATTAACTCTCTGGAAAAAAATAGCTTAGCTTTCGTTTCAGAATTGATAGAACTTATATTAGCTGAAGGGAAAGACCAATTATTGATATTTCTTAATAATGTGGTTGATAGTGAGTTTATCGGTTTTGAGACTAAGCAAACACTCAACGCTATAGTTGCAGAAATAGGCTGCCTGGATTCTCAACAATGGAATAGCGAATTTACTGCATCGAATAAAGTTCAAATTCCAGTTACAACTTCTAGCTCATACTATGCTAAAGGTACAGAGACGGTTTACCTCAATCTGTTAGAAATATTTTTCCCTAAACAGCTATACATTTCAGATTTAGTTGTTGAGCGGGAGAAAGTTATTGAAAAGTCCAAAGATTGTCAAATCAAACTTAAGAAAGATGCATCAACACGAGATGTTGCGCGTGCTGCTATCGAGCAAGCAGGGTTAGCTTTTGGAGTGGATTGGATCTGTCATGAAGGAAAAATCGTAACTTTCCATGATTTAAGAGATGATAGCATACCGATTTCGGCAATCGTCGATCGTGGAACAACAACCTCGCTTGACTCTCAGGAGTTTTACAAAAGAGATCGAAACTTTGAGAATGTCTTCAAGTCCTTGTTAGGGCGATGCTTGCAACAAAAGTTATATCGTCAAGATGTTGTGTGGCAACATCAAGAGAAACTGTTCATTTTTGTAGAAATTGATGGGAATGCAATACGGAAAGAGGAATGGTATGGCGAAAAAAAGAGCACTCGAACTGTTTACGAACGGGTGATGAAGAATAATAAGCCAGATGAAATTTTAAGTTGTAAGCACCAAGCATTTCGTACACAATATCGGAGATTTGGTCAAAGCTGGTATCTTACTATTATCCCAGACTGGTTTTTCAGTTTCGACGGATATCGACGTTCATTCTCTGCCAAGGATAAGCTCGATTGGTTGAAGCGAGAGGAGAATAATAAAAACGTTTACAATCATTTGCGGTTTATTGTAGCTTTTTTAAAAACAGAGAAATCTTCAGATCTCTTTGTTACGAGATATACTTACCCTTTTTTAGGGTTTGGTGAACTCATCACTTTTGAAAATGCTCCGCTACTTAATGATGATGACTGGAATCCAAAATCACCCAGCAATGGCAGCCTTAATACTAATGATTGGGAGCAAATAGTATTACCATTAGACTTATGAAATTACACTACATTAAAGAACCTTTATTAGAATTTGGTCAAGGCTCTCACATTTGTCCAAGAGCGGGCATTACGAACTATGATGTTTATGATACGAAACTTAAAATCAGACGCGAACGAGTTCTAGTTGGTGCTGTGGGAACCAGTGATACGCTATCCAAGTTATACGCTTGGTTAGAGAAATGTTCGCAGCCCATTCCTGCCAAACCAGACAGTCGTCAACCTAACCTATTTGTTCCCTTTTGTGGGTTTAAATCCGACTTGGGATTTAAAGCACTCCTAGTAATTGATGAAGAAATTACTCGGGTACTGAATAACTCAGATATTAATGCAATCATTCAGATTAAAGATTGGAATGAACGAGTTTATGCAGCAGTTGAATTATACTATCGCCAAGCTAAATTTTTGGCTCAAAATCGCGTGACTGATGTTATAACCTGCGTTATTCCCACTCGACTATATGACAAAATTTATAAGCAAGAAATAACACCTGTCGAAGAAACATTAGAAAATGAAGAAGATGGTAAAGATGATGTTTTAGAAGTCAACTTTAGGCGGGCGCTAAAAGCTAAAGCAATGTCTCTAGGAAAACCCTTGCAAATCATTAGAGAAACTTCTTTAGGGTCGAATGTAAAAGGTCAGCAGGATGATGCTACAAAAGCTTGGAACTTTTGTACTGCTCTCTATTACAAAACTAATCGAACGGTTCCTTGGAAGCTGGTTACTAATATCAATCGACCCTCCGTATGTTTTGTTGGGATTGGTTTCTATCGAAGTCGCGATCGCAAGGTGTTGAACACGAGTTTAGCCCAAATTTTTGATGAATTAGGCAATAACGTAATTTTGCGAGGAACCCCGGTTAATATCGATAAAAGCGATCGAATACCTCATTTGAATGCAGCACAAGCCTATCAACTCTTAAAGCGCGCTCTAACTGAATATGAAACTGCATTAGATACCTCTCCAGCGCGACTTGTGTTGCATAAATCCTCAAATTACAGCGATGAAGAACTTGATGGCTTTGAGTCAGCAGCAAAGGAAATGCGAATTCGCAAGGTTGATTTTGTCACTATTCTTGACAGTGATTTACGCATCTTACGTGGAAATGAATATCCGTCATACCGAGGTATTCATATTGAATTGAATGAGGAAAATCATTTGCTGTATACCCGTGGCTCCGTCGAACACTACAGAACATATACAGGAAAATATATTCCACAACCCTTGGAGATTCGAGTTGTAAAATCGGATGAATCCCCTGGCGTAATTTGCCAGGAAATTTTAGGTTTAACCAAAATGAATTGGAACAACACTCAATTTGATGGAAAGTATCCAATTACGCTAGCTTGTGCTCGAAAAGTCGGTCAGGTTATGAAATATTTAGGTGCTGATGATGATGAGCCACAGATCAGCTACAGTTTTTATATGTAGTCGATTGCGATATAACCAATGCTAGAAAGCCGCTCTGATTCATTCAAATAATTTAGCTAAAAATCGAAAAAAAAGAGGAGTAAACAGCACATTTATTCCTCTTTACACCTTAAAAATCGTCTAAATTAAATAGCGAAAATTGGTGAGGTGATCTTGTCGTCTTCCTGGGTCGGCGTTTGCCCTTAACAACTTCTTGAACTACGGGATTTGAATGAATTGATGTTAGATCGTCCAAGTCAATAACTGCCGAGCTTTCTTCTGAACTTATTTCATCTTCATTTAGACGATCGGTAGGATTTTTAGCCTGAGATTCGACTGGTTCAAACCACTCATTATACCAGCAAGCAGCATTCATCGATTGAGGTCGATCGCTACTTAAACTATTGCCGAGGAGCAAGTCAGTTTGACCCAACCACCAAATCGGAATAGCCAACCAAGGCGAAAACAGATAAAACTGAAACAAAGCGCATTTTAACAGAATAGGCTCTACATCTTGACCGATACCGCTCAGACAGTAATTCGACTGTGCTAACATTAAAGCACCCGTACCGCACGCAGGTTCATTGAAGTTGGAAACTCGCTCTATCTTATCACCGCTGACTAACTTAGACATAAACTGACCCAATGCCAAGGGTGTCGGATAAAAACCCGAACTTTTTTGAGCAGTCTTCCCGCAAATTTGTGGCAATAGCCTGCCCATGTAATCTTCAGGATAAAGCATCAAAATTGACAGGTCAAACATTTGATAAAGGCGCATTGATGCACCTTCACAGCCGGCGGGTTCTTTTGGTAAAATCTTGTAAGCTGGATGTCCGAATGCGAACAAAACCCAGTTCAAGAAAAAATCCAGATACTCCCAAGCTGACCGAGTTTTCCATTCTCCGTGTTGGGGAATGCAATTGAGAGTGTTATCTAACATGGCTTCTGCGGCAGGAGAATGCTGCCATTCAATTTGGGGAATCGGTTCTGCTGGTAAAGTTTCCTCAATGACAAATTTGGGTAATTTTTCGGGTTTTCTGTTCTCCAGAATGGCTAGCATGGGTTCCATCTGCCACCGCATCCAGGTATGACTGGGGACAGCTTGACACAAAGCCCAATAATCCCACCTTCCCCACAAACATCGGTCTATTTGTGCGAGAATTGTTAACAGCCAGCCGTGCTTTAAATCCCGTTTGAGATTGGGGATTAGAGCTTGCTTTTTCTTTTGTTTATAGGGTTGTTCTCTGAAATGTAACCGCGTTGACTCTTTAGTTTTGGAGTCAATGATTGGCAAGACAAGCTTGTTTTTCATGAGTACAAGTCTGAAAAATGCACCCCTAAAAACCGCAGTAGCGGTTCACACATTTTAAGAATGGGGAGTGGGGAATGGGGAGTGGGGAGTGGGAAGAGACGGGAGTATCTCAATGAAAGCAGGTAAGCAAGCTAGAAATTGGAGTTTTGAGGCAGAAGGCAGGAGGAAGAAGGAAAAAGGAAGAAGGAAGGAGCCAGAAGAAGTGTTTTTACCAATATGAGATGCTCCCGAAGAGAGGAAGAGAAAGTGGGGAGTAGCTTTTCCTAATTAGAATCGCTCTGGAAGCAATGTTGAACAATTGCCTATTTGTTTGATAGCTTTTATGAAGTGATATCGTTTCCGGTTGCATTGGAATGATAAAATCTCGGTCAATAATTCCACATTCCCCCACTCCCCACTCCCCACTCCCCACTCCCCCCATTCTTAAAATGCTTCGCACAGCAGCAGCCCTACCTGCTTGAGTAAAGCTTTATTACCATCAGGGCATCCCGACTGAATCAAACATTTAGGACAGCCAGAACTGCAAGAACAACTGCGGGCTAACTCAGCAGCCGCATGAGCTAATTGAGGGAGAGAACGAAAAATAGCTTCCGAGGTTCCCGAACCTCCTTCTGCTAAATCGTAAAAGAGTCCTGCATAGTCATTTGCACCTCTCTTCTCTACCAGAAAATTCACATCATTAGGTGAAGCCAAAATAGTCAGAGGTAAAGCTGCTAAAATTTGATGGCCGAAACTGTGAATAGCCAACAAATTCGCGGGGTACTCCCACAACTGCTGATATCCGGGCTCCATCTCCTGTTGAGATTGAAGCAATTCCTGGCGAGTAGCTGTTACTACCTGTTGCAGATAACATTCAACCGGGGAATTAAAACTAATTTGCAGTACAGGAGTCGCAAATTTTATTTCGTAAGGTTGCTCAAAGTTTACCTCATTAAGAACCGATGTTAGCTCAGCAGAGCGAGTTCTCTTGCCACAAACAGGACACGCAGTACATTTTGGTAAATGCTCTTTGTAATTGACACACTTTCTATTGAGACAAGTTAACTCGTAATTGCGAGTTAATAATTGATAACCAGTGACGAGTTGGCTAATTTCTCCCCAAACCAGTTCCAGAATAGCTTGAGCTGGAATTGCCTTACTATCCGTTGAATTGGTTTGAACATTTCCTTCAACTTCTGGAATGACCAACGGGATTTGTTGAGGCAAACTCAAATTCTGCTTGAGGCTGGTATCAGTGTGGCTAATCGCTACAGTAAACAGTCGAGTTTCAGGGGTGTTTTGCAAAATAGCTTTGCCATTCAAGAGCGAGCGGGAAGTATAAGTCACCAAACAGCCGTCTGAGTTTTGCGTGCGGTAAATAGCACCAGGAAATACCTCTCGATAAGCAATCTCCGCACTGAGGAGTTCAATCTCTTCTTGAGTCTCCGCATCCACCAGTTGTATCGTGCTAGCACCCGTTCCCCCTCGAAAGTTTACGTCTTTATGCGGAAAGCCTTTAGCCCATAATTTATCCCGGCTTCTGTGAAGAACACCTTGCTCAATTAAAGCCGTTGCAATTTGAGGAGCGCTCTTGCCAAAGTAGTGCTTGAGCTTATTGGCCCGAATGCCTGTTTCGACAGCCGCGCACATCAAATGTTTGGCAATATCTATGGGATAATTGGCATTAAAGCTCACCAATTCAGATTCAGCCGACAGCAACAATTCAGGGCGCTCGGCAAAATAGTTATCCAAAGGTGATTGTGCAATAGGAATGAAGACAATTAAACCGGAGTTTGTGCGACCAGCCCGGCCAGCCCTCTGCCTGAAAGCTTGCAAACTTCCCGGCCATCCCCTAATAATAGCAAAGTCAAGTTGAGGCAAATCAATTCCTGCTTCGAGAGCGCTAGTGCTGAGGATACACTTAACTGTTCCTGACTGCAAAGAGTTAATAATTTCCATGCGGCGCTCGCTTGTTAAACTGCCGTAGAAAATTGCTACTTGCGACTCAATTCCCGAGTTAGTTTGAGTTACTGCTTCTTGCTTAAAAGTTGCCCACAAGTTCTTAATTGCTTGTCTGCCGTTACCGAAGCAAATTCCACTTTGCCCTTGCTGCAACAAAAACATAATGATGCGAGCAACATCTGAATTAGCATCATGAGTCGGTTTAGTAACAATTAATTGCCGTTCTGGGACAGCAGCTCCGCTAGAGTTAATCCAAACTAACCGCTCGGGTTTATTGATATTTCGCTTTTGACTTCTACCAGATAGTAACTTGGCTAATTTAACGGGATTGCCAACGGTAGCACTCAACATCAGGAATTGCAGTTTTTGAGAACAACCCCCGCGCTCGTCTACTGCCAATTTTAATCTGCGAATTAAGCTAGCCATGTTAGCTCCGTAAACTCCGTTAAAAGTGTGAGCTTCATCTAGGACAATATAGCGGAGGCGACTTAAAAAATGCTGCCAAGGCTGACTCCAGTGAACGCCTTTCAGCGCATAGTGAATTAATTCTGGTGTTGCGCTGATTATGCTAGGATTTGTAGCTAATAATTGTTCTCGGGTTTGGGGAGGAGTATCCCCAGTTAGAAGGGCAAGGCGGGGGCGCGCAGGCTCAGGAATCAGTTGGAGCAAATCGGCAAGTTTTTGACTTTGGTCGGCTGTTAAAGCTTTCAAGCCATAAATAGAGAGTGCAGTAAATTGATGTTGGAGAATGCCCTCTAAAATAGGCAAGTACGCACTTAAAGATTTGCCAGAAGCTGTTGCTGTGCTGAGGATGACATCTTTGCCCTGGCGCACGGCTTTGAGTGTTTTAATTTGGTGGGAATAAAGCTGTTGGATGCCTTGGCTGTGCAAAGCAGAAATTATTGAAGGCGGCAAGTCTTGAGGAATTTTGTAGAGCTTAGGAGTTATAGCAGGCGCGATTGTCTGATAAATAACCTCTTCGCCTAAAAAATCACACAAATCGGCTGTTGCAGTTGGCTGCAAGTGGCTTGCTTCTGGGAAGTTATTTTGGTGAAAATCATGTCTGGCTATTAGTTGTGAAAGAAGGTTGATATAATTGGGAGGCATTGGTCACTCTAAGAATGAATCTTTCCTCTCTTACTACCGATAGGTAGGAAAAAGAACGAGAGAGGAAATTCCAAAAAAAACCACTGGGAGTCGGACTGAAACTGGTGGCAATTATGGGTTTTAATTCAGGAACTAGGGAAACGGTAGGCCTCTGGCTCACTGCGCTCACGCGCCGCCTCGTGAGGCACTATAATGAGTCTTGCAGAAGTCGTGAAACTCTCTTCTCTTTCCGACCTTCGCGTGCTAGCGCTAACGCGCCGCTTCGCTAACGTGTCTTCGCGGTTCGTTTAAAACTTGTTTTTTTCACAACTTATTTAGACTCATTTGTGACAAGTTAAGAAAAAGTGCAAATTGTCAAGGGGGTAGACAAAAAAAGGTAAAATAGGATGAAACCTTTACCGGGCAAGCAGTTGAGCCCGAGTTGAACCAGTTATGATTCGCAACAAAAGAATTAACCGAGATCATGCAAAGAAAAAAAATCGTCCCCAAGTAGAAAATGAAGTGATCGCGAATCACCTGGAAGATTTATTAATTCCGGCAATGGCTGCCCAAAAAACTTTTTATCGCCAACTAAATCTAAGAGATAGGATTCTGACACTACCATTAATGATGGCAGCAATATTAAGTCTCTTATGGCGAGATGTAGCGGGAGTAACAGAATTAACCAGATTATTAAATAGAGAGGGATTTTTATGGTGTGAGCCGCAAGAGATTAGTCAACAAGCATTATCGCAACGATTTTTAACTTTTCCCGCCATTTTATTTGAGAAAGTATTTAAAGAATTATTGCCTCATTTTCGCCGAAAATGGTTAACAAGAAAATCAAGACCACTACCAGATAGCGTACAATTTGCCTTAAAAAGCTTTGATAATATCTGGATAGCTGATGGCTCAACATTAGAAGCATTATTTAAGAAGCTACAAAGTTTATCAGATGTGCCAATTGGTCAATTAGCGGGAAAAATGGGAGTAATCATCGACCTAGTAACTCATCTTCCCGAAGAAATTTGGTTTGGGGAAAATCCGAAACAAGCAGATACTAACTGGGAGGAAGATTTACTAAAAACAGTTAAGCCGAAAACCTTACTGTTATTGGACAGAGGCTTCTATCACTTCGCTTTTTGGTCAAAACTCATTTCTCAAGAAATTGGATTTATCACTCGAATAAAGAAAGGTGCATCTTATCAAATCGAGCGGGTATTAACCAATACTTATGATGTCAAAGACCAGATAATTAAAATAGGTGCAGGTACAAAACAGACACCAGCTTTGACTATAAGATTAGTACAGATTCGCTCCAAGACTTCCTGGCGTTCTTATCTGACAAGTGTCCGAGAACCTGAAATATTGCCCCCCTATGTAGTAGCAGATTTATATCAAAGACGCTGGCGGATTGAAGACGCATTTTATACAGTAAAAAGATTATTAAATCTCAGCTATTTATGGACAGGTTCATTAAACGGAATTCAGCTCCAAATCTGGGCTACTTGGCTATTTTATGCGGTTTTAGTAGATTTAGGAGATGCGGTGGCAGATGAATTAGGAGTACCAATTGAACGGGTTTCATTAGAAATGATTTATCGGGGAATGTATCATTTTTCGGTGGCCTATCAAAAAGGATTAGCTTCTGACCTAGTTAAGTATTTTGCCGCCGGTAAAAATCAAGATTTAGGGATCGTTAAGCGACGACGAAAACCTCATGTCAGGCTAATTATTTCTCCTTTCCCTGGAACTCAAAGAAGTCCCGAACAATTTTTTTTCAATAATAAAGGAACAAATGGAGTCATATTTTAATTGGGTCAACAGGTAAAAAATGAGTAAAATTACTCATTGACAATAGTGCTTTTAGCTTAACTTGTGAGTAATGATTTAGACTGGCTATATAATTAGTACAGTACACTTTACCAATTACTAGATGTACCTCATTTAACGCAGAAGTGTTATAGTATCCAATTAAGAATAATAAACCTATGCCTTACAGTAAATTCTCTCTCAGCAAAGCTGTAGAAGATTTTCATCTCACAATCATTGAAGGAGCGCGTTTTTTACCAGAAATACTCCCAGTGACTCCTAGTCTTTTACTACAAGATACTCTTAAAGAAACGATTCCATGGGCGATCGCGGTGAGTAGCGAGAAAGCTCGTTCTGAGGGTATCATCAATCCTGTGTTACTCGAAGTAAAACGCCAACTTCCCGGACAAATTAGCGTTTTTTCTGGTGAAGAATTCAATGTAGAACCGGAGGCTGAACTTACAGGCTATGTTGACTTTCTCCTGAGTCGTTCCCCGGAGCAACTATTTATCAAAGCTCCGGCAGTTATATTGGTGGAAGCCAAGAAAGAAGACCTTAAACCGGCTCTTGGCCAATGCCTTGCAGAAATGGTTGCAGCTCAACGCTTTAACCAACAAAAGCAACAGCCGATATCGACGATTTATGGAACGGTGACTAGCGGTACTGTTTGGCGTTTTCTTAAATTAGAAGAGCAATGCGCGTCCATTGACCTTACAGATTATCCGCTTCCTCCGGTTGAGCAAATCTTGGGCTTTCTGGTTTGGATGATGCAGGAAAGATGAGCTGCTATTAAACGGTTTTTGGGTATGTCAGTTAACTGACTTTCACCGATGAGAGTGCGTTCGTACTCTTAAAAACTGCGGGTACTATCGGCAATAACTAATGACTATTTTTCAACTTTCTGAGCTTTAACTTCTAACTGCTTTTGCTGTCGTTCTACAAACTCAGCAAGAGAACTTTTCCGAATTTCCATCTCCTGAAAATCCACCACAAAACTAGCTGTTTTCAGCTCAACCGCTAAAGCTTCAGTAATATCGATAATTTCCACCCAACTCGCACATTGATAATCTGAGTCTTCGTATTGCTTAATTCGATTTTCTTCCAGCCCCAGTCTATCCGCAAGTTCTTTTTGAGTCATTTTCGCAGCAATTCGAGCTTTAATTAAGACTCTTGGCAGTTCTAAAATCGAATCTACTTCAATTTTGAGGTCTTGAGTGCGATCGCACCCCACCAATCTTTCATACTCAGCTATTTCTGCCCTAAAAGTATCCAGATGACTTTGGATAGATTCACGCATCACTGACCACCAAGGATCGTTATTTTTTACCTCTTCATCTTGGGCGTCATACTGGGCTAGCGTAGATTCACATCTTTTCGCTAACTCTTGGGTATACTCATATTGCTTTTTATTTCTAATCATGGCGACCACCTTACTAAATCTATAGCAATAATTCCTTTAGGATGCAGCTCTCTGTCCCGTTGAAATAATTCATAGGAAGTTAGATCGTAACTACCGACTGGCTGGTCGGACGGAAAGATTTCACCGCGATAAAGAGCTTTCTGTGCGGGAGCATCCCGGTTTTGCAAAAGCCTCAAATGGCTAAGAGGTCGTTGAGGTAGGCACAACGAAGTTTTAGCATTTGATTGACATTTTTTTTCAACCATTGGGCCCCAGAAATTTTCAACCTTCTATCTATTTGTTTAACCGTCGATTCCACCGCTCCCGAGCCGATAGAACAAATCTTGGCTTGTGATAATTGCTCATAGTTAACAATTCGAGAGCGATGCTTTTCTAGATATTTGCAAAAGTTTTGGGCGGTTTTTTTGCGACCATACTTAAATAAATCTATGGTGGGTTCGACCAGGCCTTGCCACAAAAATTCCTTGGCTTTAGCTAGACGTTTCAACGACCCTCCCACTTTATATAAATTTTCAATTAAATGATACCAATCTAAAATTTCGCGTCGGCTTTTACCAGGATTCAACTGGTTAATAATCTTCCATATTCCATCATGTCCATCACCCAGACAAGTTAAGAGTTCGGCTAAAGGCTGATGATTTACATAATTAATTAACGCTTCATTATCTTGATAAAAAGCCCCGTAATAACTTTCATGTAACCGCACCGCTTTATAATCTTGCCAATGAGACCCTTCTCCCAAATTCCCTCTCAGACGGACTTTCCCTCCATCTATGCTAGTTTCCTTAACCTCGATTTTGGCTATAGGTTCTGACCATTCTTGTTTTTCTACCAATCGATGTAAACAAGTGTGTCCAATTTTGACTCCTGTCTGAACTTCCATTTCTTGGGCAGCATTTTCGTAGGAAAGATTAGCAATTTGACGGAGACAGCATTTTTCAAATAATGGAGATAATCTAGTTGATTTCTTAACCTCTAATTTTTGGGCCTGTTTTTCAGTAATTCTTAGTTCACCAATACAGCTTTTTACGCTCGCTGGGGTCGTCCTTGTTCTGTTCCCGTTGCTTGTTTGATAAAAAAAAACCGATTTGGGGGCCGATTTTTTCAAGCCATTGTTGCCTGAGATGCTTTTCGATATTTTCCAGACTGGTCAGTTCACTCGGGGGTGTATTCTTATACAAAATTTTAGCAATTTCTGACGTACAGCATTCCAATCGCTCTAGTTCTTCAGGGGTCATGGCTCTTTCTCTCTACTCTTTTTTAACGTTTCTTTGGATTTTACCCATTTTATGCTGATTTGGGGATATTTACCAAACCGGGATGCTCCCTTTCTGTGCGGCTCTATCTGCATAATTTCTCAGTCGAGGAGCATGAGTTTTCAGATAATTCATATCAACCTCTTCTCTATCCCAACAAGCATCAAAATCTTGAGGAGCTAGTTTGCTAGTAATAAAACTACCATTGATGTAAATTGTTCGGCATCCTGCTGCCTTTAGCTGCTAAGAATGCCATTTGCAAACCATCTATCATGCGAGTACGAAGTGGTGTTATTCCAAAGCGATCTTTGAATTCTTCCCATTCGGCCCAATACACTCCTGGTGGCAAGTTGCCGTTCTCATCAAATTCGGGAATCATGCCCTCACACCTTTACATTTTAACACAATTTTATTGTCGGTTTTTATAGCTATTGATTTTCTCAGCATACCTGAATATGCAGGCAAAAAGCCATCGCTATGAGTGATAATTAATAAGTTGTAACAGAAGCGACTGGTGCGATGCAGGGTTTTGAGTTAATTTTCAGGTCTAATTCGACACCGAATGTTCGGAATATTCCGACTCACTACGGTCAAATAGAAGTCGCCACAACTACATTTAGACTCAACGGTCAAACTCACACCTAAACGATGGAATACGACGAGGATTCGGAGGGCCTAATCGTCGCTATTAGAACCTCCCAAGGTAACAGTCAATCAGTAGTTTATGATGCCTTGGAACAGGTCAAATCGATGACAGATGTATTTGGCAACGTCACATCATACAGCTACGACTTGCACGCCTCATCCGGGCCAACAATACAACTCCACCTGCTGGGTCGGTTGTAACTCGCATTGACGAAATTACCTTACAGAAAAAATATAGTAAGCGGAAAGCGAGCAAAACTTTATTTAGTCCGCTCGATGCAAGCGACTCTCTTAGACTTTAGTTCCAGTAAACTTTGGCAACCAATCTGGACTTATTGTACATTATATTACGCTTAAAATGTTATAAATTAACCTTAATAAGTAATGAAATAACAGCTTTTTTAAGAAGACCGTTAATGAAAGGCTGCCGGATTAACTCGGCAGCGCTTTCCTGTTATTTAAAGTGAGTGAGTTGAGTGATTCTGAGCAAAGCAGGCAACATCGAGTCAGGCTTGTCTCCAGTTTTGAGGGCAATTTCCAAATCAAACAAAATGGAGAGTGCTCGACTTAAGGAGTTCGCAGATACTTCCTTAACCTCCTGCTTAAGGAAATATAGCCGTTTGGGGTTACTAATTCCGCACATACTAGCAATTTCGCTATCAGAACGTTGTTGACCGGAATTGAGAGTAGCTTTTACCCACAGCCAAGTTTTAAACTGGGTTTGAAGAGTAGCAATAATTGCTAAAGGAAACTCTGCCCTAGAGAGCAATTCGTCAAGCACCTTAATTGCCTCCACTGCTTGACCTTTTAAAAGAGCTTCGGCAAGTTGGAAACTGCTGGCTGTGGTAGCTGGAACGAGGATTTTAGCACCTTCTTTCGTAATGCGAGATCCCGCGGCATAAATGGCTAATTTCTCCAGTTCACTAACTCTTCTAGCAGAATCGTTGCCAATGGCTACCGCTAGATAACTGACAGCATCTCTGGCAATTGAGAGATTCATCTGTTTAGCAGTAGCAGCGATCGCACTTTCAATCAAATCAGTACGCCAAGGAGGAATGAGAGTAAACTCCTTAAGTTGACCAAACTGCAACAAATGCTTGACCACCTTAAGCCGCTTGTCGATCGCACCAGCAGTGAAGACTAAATGCGTCGTGGTAGGTAACTGGGGCAAGATTTGCAGCAATTCTAGCCCCATTTCTCCAAATTGCTTAAAATCGCAATTTTCAACGACAATGAGTTTGCTTCCTCCGCCGAAAGGAACTGAAGCAGCAGCAGAGAGGGCTGCATCCAGGGAAGAAGCATCGAAGCGGTGGATGTTGAAATCTCGCCAGAGAGGGTGAGTTTGAGTTTTGAACTTTTCCACTTCTCTGGCGATCGCGTAGGTATCATGCCCAATTAAGATATAGATCATGCTGCTAAATCCTCCTGTTGTTTGACAGTGACATTAACAGAACGACCTAGAGCTTTAGTGACGATACGCTGCACGGATTCAAGGTGACTTTTAAACTTAGTCGCGTATTTTCTTTCTACTACTAACACACATGAATCAGTAGAAAGTTCTGCAATTTTAGCTCGGTTCAAGAGGTCGCGATTGCCTGGTTTCGCTGCTGCTATTACTTGCGCCCAAGTTGCCTCTAAGTCAGGAGCAGGAGCAGGAGCAGTAGCCTTAACATCTTGAGGGCTTTTATCAAGTTTGTCAAATCGATTAGATTGGGAAGTTGCCGGCAATCGCATTTCGGGGGCAGCGGGTTCGCTCTTACCTATCAAGTTCAGCAAGCAGACTTCTAACCAGGTAGCAGCATTCGTACTGGTTCTCAATTGAAATTCTGATTTTTGCAATTGTGTACAAGCCGCATCAATTGTTTCAAAATCGAGATGAAGAGCGAGCGATCGCAGTTGTGAGTAGCCAACGGGCCCTGTAATTAAATTTTGGCAGTGGCGCGTTGATTTGACAATGAGCAAGTCTCTCATTGCTGCTAGCAAGTTGCTGAGAATCAGTTTGGGGGTTTTGCCGCTGTCAATGAGCGTTCTCGAAGATTGCAGTACGCTTAAGGTATCGCCAGAATGAATAGCTTTGAGAAGGGCGATCGAGTCTTCCTCGCTAATGCTGCCAGAGACTTCTGCCACTGAAGAAACCGTAATCTCTGAATTTAGCAGTGAAAGCTGAGAGAGTAGTTGCAGGGCATCCCTTAACCCTCCGTCACAGGTGCGAGCGATCGCCCGCATTGCCGAAGTTGCGATCGCAATAGATTCAGCGACGCTAATTTTGTCCAATTGTCCCACAATAGCATCAACTGACAGAGATCGGAAGTTAAAAGTTTGGCAGCGGGAGATAATTGTCGGCAGGACTTTATGTGCTTCAGTCGTACACAGAATAAATACCACATGAGCCGGAGGTTCTTCAAGGCATTTGAGGAGAGCATTTTGAGCGCTGGTACTGAGTTGGTGACACTCGTCTAAAATCCAAATGCGGTAACGGCTCATCGCTGGCGCAAAGTTGCTGTGTTGTATTAATTCTCTGGCATCATCCACACCATTGTGAGAGGCAGCATCGATTTCAGTTACGTCTAAGCTTGAACAGGAGTCAATGGTTTTGCAGCTTGAACATTCCCCGCAAGGAGTGGCGGTTGGCTTTTTGCTATTCAAACAATTGAGAGATTTAGCAAGGATGCGAGCGGTTGAAGTTTTGCCTGTTCCTCTGGGGCCAGTGAATAGGTAAGCTTGAGCAATTTTGGCGGAGGTGATGGCATTGGTCAAGGTTGTTTTGATGGTGTCTTGACCCACTAATTCTTGTAGGTTTTTGGGGCGGTATTTGAGGTGCAGTGGTTGGTACATTTTGAGTGATTAGAATACTTCTGGTAACTATTCCCCGATAGGGGGGAGGAAAAAGGGAGTGGGGAATGGGGAGTGGGGAGTAGGGCAAGACAGGTGATACCAAATCAGGGTTAAAAATCCCTTTATTGCTGAAGAGGGGGAAGGGGGAAAAATTAGCGATCGAACTCAAAAAGGCGGTGAGTAACCCGAATTTAGTATGATTGGTAGTCAAATCGCTCGCGACTCCTCCTCTTCTTACTCTTTTCTTTCCTCTCCTCCCCACTTCCCCACTCCCTACTCCCCACTCCCCCCATGACTATTCTTGCGGAGCGACAATATATTCGCACTCTAAAGCCTCTGTACCCGACGCAGGCGTTCCAAACGGTACAATCAGTAGGGGAGCGGTAGGAGTTGCCATTAACACCCGCAAATCTGAGCTGGAAATCGCTTTGGCTGTATCAATCAAATAGCGGATGTCACACTTGAGACAAAACTCACAACCCCATAGTTTGGCATCAACTGTCTCAGTTCCTGAACTGAGAGTATTGTTGAGTGATGCTCGCACTTGTTGGGCATCTAAATCGAATTCTAAAATAGCTGTTAGGTGAGACTTGTCGCTGTGAGAAGCTAACCTCTCTAAGGCTTTTAAAAAGCTCAGCCTCTCAACCACCACTTGATGGCTAAATTCAGGTCGATAGGGAGCGATAATTTGGTCACAAATCGGATATTGCCCTTCTAGCAACTTCGTTGTCAACCGCCAATTATTCCACTCGAATGCGACAAAATTACTAGGTTGCTCTGGCAAACCTTCATAGTAAATCGTAACTTTGTCAGCAGAATTCAAAGAACGCTCCAATAACCGGAGTACCTTAGCAGGGACAGTAAAATTAACTACTTGACGGCTCAAAAGATAGGAATTGCTGCTTTCGTTCAATCCTAAAACCATTGCTACCCGATGCCCATCTGTCGTCCAAACTCTCAGTTGATCGAGTCCTCTGTCTGCGTCGTGACTGAGTTGAAAATTCCCTCCTGTTAAAATGCGTTTGTTTTCCTCAGAACTTACAGCAAATAAGCTAGCTTTTAGGACAGAAATTAACACGCTAGCAGGAAGCGTTACAAGTTTCTGTTGAACGCTGGGGATAGCCGGAAATTCGTCTGCAGCTAGCCCGCGAATGGCGTGCTTGCTTCTTGACGCACTCAGAGTGGCACTGACTGATGGAACGTCGCTTCCTTTAATAATTTCAGAAGAACTCTTTAAGGTAAGGCTGCCGCTAGGAAATTTTCCCAGAATGTCAGCAAGTATGGGTGCGGGGAGGGTAAGCTTTCCAGATTGATTGACATTCGCACCAAAGCTCACTTGCATTCCAAATTCTAAGTTGTAAGCAGTCAGATGTAAATGTTGAGTTTCAGCATCAGCTTCAATCAAAATATTGGACAAAATGGGATGGCTGCTATTGCTGGGGATGATGCCTTTCAGGGCTTGTATATAATCGTTGAATTCTCTTGAATTGCAGACAACTTCAATAGCTGATGGGAGAGGAGAAGGGGAAGGCAATATCGCCTCATTTGACAATGTTTCTAGAGAAGGAGCATCGACGGCTGGAAGTGCTGCAAAATTTGTGCAAGTTTGCGAGGCTTCTACTTGTTGTGGAGAGATTGTTAAGGGTTCGCAAACCGAGTCAGTTTCAGTTGTTGCTTTGACTGATTTGTTCACAGTCTTTGCAGAATTAGTGGCTGTTGCAGCCGAGCGTTTTTTCTTAACTGTTCTCTCCAATACTTCCTTTTTATGCGGTGTTCCTGTTTGTCGAGATTTTGCCATAATTAGCCTGGTGTCAGGGGTGCGATTGGCCGCTGCGGTAGCAGCACTTATTCAGGTTGTTGAGAAAGAGGAGTGGGAAAGGAAAGGAGAAGGAGAAAGAGAAGGAAAAGGAGAAGGAGAAGGGGAAGGAACCCACGCTTAAAAGCATAGGATTGAAAGGTGGACATTTTGTATCTAACTCGGTGCATATCGATACAATTATTGATTTTTTGAGCATTGCTATCAACCCACAACTAAAGTTTTTTATCCATTTTTACCTTCTGCTTCGCCTTGCCTTTCCGTTTCCCTTTCTTCTTATTTTATAAATAGAACTTACGCACAGACTCTACTTGTAGGGTGCTGATGGCACACGTTACTACTACAGATAGTGTGAAAATTGACTTATGCAGCGTAAGTCCCGATGGAGAAGCTTTCTGAAAGTTGAGCGTTAGTGACTGTTTTTTAGAAAGGTATAGACCTGTTAGTTGAGCACTTTACCTGTTAGTTGAGCACTTTACCTGTTAGTTGAGCACTTTACCTGTTATAGCAACCGCGCCCGACGGTTAGGACATTCTTAATCGCTGAAACCATTGCTATTACTGCTTCTTCCTTCTTCCGAATGCTCGAGTTGAGGACTTTACCTCTTGGTTGAAAAGTTTACCTCTTGGTTGAGAAGTTTATTGTTTGAGTACAAGTCATTGGGGGCAACAAATAATATCCGATATCGGCAGCGGCTTGCACCGACATAATAAAGCCGGTGGTACTCTTTAAGTTTCTGTGTGCTGCTCAAATCTTTGCCGATTAACAATCTGCTGAAAAGGTCGCTTCCGTCAATGCCAACTTCATCAAAAGTGCTGCCCTGCGAATTGTGAATAGTCAGAGCAAAGCAATTGTTAATTTCAGCGAACAAGTCATCTTTGAACCAGTAATATTTCCTCCAAAGAAATCCATTGCGTTTAGCACTCTTTAGCTTTTCTTTAAGTTCAGCCTGGTAACGCTTATTTTCAGACTCGTGCAGGACAAAGATTTGCCGAAATAAACCGTCATCAGTCACAATTTTTAGCAGCCAAACTCGATAGCCTCCGTGCTGGTTAATCTCAACTTCCTTGACGGTAAATTCCGTTGAAGTCGGCAAAATTACGGTTTTGCCGTCAGGTGCCATGACGGGTTTTTTGGTAATTAGCCTTTCTCCCGGTACAAATCTGGGTGCAGCTTGACCGTAGACTTGTTCTCTGATAAGGTGATTGTAGTATCTGACTCGTTTGTTAGTCCAGCACAGAATTCTGAAACGATCAGGATTTTGACTAAATTCTAGATCGATCGTTTTGACAGCATATTGCAGCAGCGTTTCTGATTTAACTTTGAATGCACCGTTTGACTTGTCTCCTTTTTTGTATTTAGAGTGTGGCAAAAATATGTCTGCTTTGCTATTGACAAAAGAGCGGCATTCTGTTATGAAATCGAGCACAGGGCTTTCCCCTGCTTGCCTGACAACTTTGGTCAGTACAGCTTTATTGGTAATGCTGAAAGCAGGCGACTTTTTTTCTCCTACAGGATTGAGTTGAGCCGGGTCGCCCATTAAAATTAGCTTGCGGTGATTGAAGAATGTGCGTTCAAAATTGCGTTCTATCCATTTCCACAATTCGCTTCCAACCATCGAACATTCGTCGAGGAAGATGATATCGTAGAGGTGAAGGCTGCTGGAACTTGTCTGTGACAAGGCTTTTTCTTGTTCTTTTCTGACCATGCCTAATCCTAAAAGTTGGTGTATTGTCATAAAATCTACTCCGAAAATGCCTTGAGACGCTGCCATTTTTCTGAGGATGCCGACTGCTTTGTTAGTAGGTGCTGTGAGGGCAATGCGTTTGCTTTGACTCAAGAGTTCTTGGATAATTTGAAAGACTATGGTGGATTTTCCAGTTCCTGCGTAGCCGCACAGCAAGAAGAATGACTCGGTAGTGGTTAGAAAGGTTCTCAATTTGTCAAGGGCTTGCTGCTGTTGCGGTTTGAGCGTGAAGGGAAATTGTGTAAGTTTTTGGGGTTGTTCGAGTAAGGTTTGAATCATTAGTTAGCGTCCATTACTAATTTTATCAACCTCTGATTAAGCGTTAGCTTGACGGGGGAGTCTTTCAAGAGTAGGTTTTTTAGATTCCGGGCAAGGAAGAGAGGGAGAGAGGGAGAGGGGGAGAGAGGGAGAAAGGGAGAGAGCCATTCGCGAAAAAGCCCGGATTTCGACTTGTTATGCCTTTAAAACTTGCCTCTTGCTTGCCCTCAATTTCTGAATTGTAAAAAACCTACCCTTGAGAGGAGTGGGGAGTGGGGGAATGCGACGCTTATTAAGTAGTCCGATAATCGCTTTTAATCACTTTTAATGGTTATAAATTAGGGAATAATTTCACTGACTTTCTCCTAAATCCTGGCTAACTTAATTAGGACTTACGCAACAATTTTAGGGATGCGGGCGGCGATTCACTGGCAGGATAGCTCCGCTTCACACGGGGGATTGCGCCTACCAAACACCATATATTGAGGCTGTGCGTAAGTCTTGTTAATAAAAATAGTAGTACAAATGGCAAATTTTTCAGCTATTTGTTTCAGCAAAAAAAGACAGCGTTCATTCCCTAATCTCTACTTGCCAATCGCCATTTACCTCTGGGAGGGCATCCTTTCCAAGTCAAGTTCAGCAACTTTTCCCAGAGCTTCTAAACGCTTGTTTAATGTTTTATGGCGGGGACATTCTACAGCATACTCGTATTTAGCTCCTGTATGTTGAAGTTCAGAAATTTGGCAATCAATTAAGTTGCTAAGGTTGCCGACTAGCTTTTTGACAGGTATTAGCCACGCTTTAGCTAGTGCTTTAGTACGGAACCCAATCCAAGCTGTAAAATAGGAGCCGTCTTCGCTAATTTGATAAGCCACATTGGGCGATAATTTAACCAGGGGTTCGATGCGGGCAATACCCAAACCTTTGAGTTCTGTCAAGCTGTAACTTAGGACTTCTCCGCTGTTCCACTGGATTTGAAATGGACGTGGATTTTCAACGTTCAAGGTAATAACTGTCCCCATGGGTTGAACTCCTTCTCGGTGCTGTAAAATGCAATCTCCCTCTCTAAATCCGTAGAAGCCTTGTTTTTTTGTTAGGTTTTCTAACTGCTGCTTCCAGGCTTCTTCCCAAGCTATGTTAAAGTCGAGAAGTTCGTAATTTTCTTCGCTCAATTGTCGAGCCAGTTTTTCTTTTAACTGCTGGTTGTGGATTGGCATAGCGAATTCTAAAAAGTTGTCGGGTACTTCAAGAGCTAAATGCGTCTTAGCTCTGATTCTGAGTTCATTGACAGACAAACAGCGGGCGTCTTTTAATTGCTGGGGTGCAGGAATATCTATAGTACAACTTGTCAGGTAGCCTGGAAACAAGTTGATGGGAAAGAGATAAGATTGGTCGAGAGTAGAGATGAGAATGTGGTGTTCGCTCAGCGATTCTACTTTGAAACGAGTTGCGTTACTAAATTGTATCTGTTCGGAATTAGCGAGTACGATAGTTGTGCAAGCTGGAAGTTCTCCAGCAGTCTTTTGAGGGATAAACTTAGGAACGAGAGAGATTTTGAGGGCGCGGATTTCGTCGAGGTTATAAGTCCAAGAAAATGAATCTTCGCCGGAAATTGCGTCCCAAGTAATTGTCACAGGTTTTTCAGTTTGATTGAGAGAAGTAACAGTACCGTATTGGTTACCAGTTTTAACGATATCATTTAACCTGAAGGGATGTTCTTCAGCAGGTGCGGGAATAAGGAAAGGGAAAATTACTGCAACTACTTCTTTAACTTGAGGGGATTCCTGGCTGGCTGATTCAGGAAAAGTGTTGTGGGGGGTTATAAGAGAGTTGTTAGCATTCATAATGGCAAGAATTTGGTGATCGCTTAACTTCTCCCGCTAGGGGGTAGCTTTTAATTTGGAGGTCTCCTTAACAAAGGATTCTTGCTCCAATTGCAGGAAATAAATTAGCTGTTGTTAGAGGGAGAAGCTGTTGCGATCGCAAGCTATACTACTATTAGCCACATCTACGATCGCACAGCTATCAATCAGAGTATATTTACTCATACAATTGTAACTATCCGTACAAAGTATATTTACTCATACAATTGTAACTATCCGTACAAATGCGATAGCTCTAGAGCGTCAATCTAGACTATGATAACAAGTTGTAGTTAGTACACTTTAAAAAGTCGGCTACTGACAATTTATTGAGTTAACACCATTCAATTGATAAAAACTTCTCCCAGCTATCAGTAGGTTCTGTCGCTGGGAGAAATCGCTGGAAAGTCGGTTATTCAACTAACGCAGGTATCTCGATTAATTCTATTTCAAACCTTCGCTGCATTCGCCGTTATTCTTTAGGCACAGTAGGCTTTGGTTGGATGTCAAAAATAATCACAAATGTGCGCGTTTTAACTAATCGCTGCAAAACCCGTAGTAACTGCTCAATAACCGCTGGTTGGAGTATCTGAGCTAAGTAGTCCCAGAACGCGAGCCAATAAACTTATTTCTC
>NZ_JAUBQM010000072.1:23593-35663 GCF_036701245.1 Microcoleus sp. Pol14D4 | reverse complement strand
TTTAGCAGGCATTTACTTTTTCTGAATATCATTATGTTATATTATACCAATATGCGTTTTAAATGCACAACAGCTTATTCCTCAGAGCAATTCACTTGACCTCTAGTTTTGAAGAATTTTTGAGGAATATGTTTTTTATAGCCGAAGGAATAAGGAAGACTGAAGTTCCAATTTTCAGCTCATGTTTGAGAAATTAAAAAAGTCTTAATCGTGTTGGCGATCGGAATATCTCATTCCAATTTACAGCAAGTTGAAAAATATTCATCTCTCTGGCCGCTCCCGTTCTGGCTTTACTACCAAATTTATGTTATTTTGTCAAGCACTTAATCGCAGACGATCGCTTTTTTTTCAAAAAATTTAGCCTACCGTCTAGGAACTCGAACAATTTAAATCTCCAATATTATATTGTTGGGGGGAGGTAGCGGTTAGGTATCATGCCTGCCCTGAACAAGCTTTTATGGAGAAGTCTAATAGAACGGGAGAGGAAGAAAGACTCAAACCCTCAAGCTTATTGATTGCCAGCTTGTTGCAGTCGCAGGAGCTCGGCTTGAATTCGCTGTTTGACTGCCGGATTCGCTTGCTGGAGCAAAGTGAGCTGGTTGAAGCGACTAACTGTCAAACCATTGGTTTCGATAACTTTTTTAGCTTGTTGGCAGTAATTCACCGCGATGCCGCGAACACTTCCAGACAACCTATTAATTTCCTGCTTTTCGTTGCACACTACTCTGGGAACCGATCCCCCAGCCATTCCTTTAATTTCGTTAAAAGCTTCCACCCGTCTGGGTTCTATTGCCAACACAGCGCGAGCGTAGCTAGTAATTTCCTCGCTGCTAATCTCTTGAGCTTGGGCTGCAGCTCCGAAAACGAGGTTTGGGGATTGTGCGTACAAACCGGGCGCCCATCCGCTAGCTAAAGCTGCTGCAGAAAAGATGCCAAGCAACAGCGATTGTCGCAGCATCCGGTTGATGCCAAATTTAGAGGTGTTTATTGAGGTGTTCATGGTCGTCGGTGATTGATTGCGTGTAAATAAAAATGACACAGCGCTGGGAGGCTCAATCTTTTTGAATAATCTGGTTGCTAAAAAGTTCCTGCCATTGGTGACTATTTTGAATTCCACCAGGATGGTTGGGGAGTTGCTACGAGGATCGACTTTTTAGCAAATTCAATAATTTCATTCATTATAACATCTGTCGGAAGTTGACAAAATTCAAACTTTAGATAGTAAGTTTAATTACATAGCGTTCCTCAATAGCCTCTTCCAAGAATTCTCAAAGCGCAAATATTAAATAATTATAAAAGTTATTGACAAATTACTCGCCTTAATTAGTCTCATCAAGGTACGCGCTAGCAAAGGTATCTTCCCACAGGGGTTCCCCTTCCCAGTAGGGGTTCCCGTAGGGTAGGGAAGCGCCTGGAAGGCTAGGTCAAATTTAGCAGCAATCGCACTCATCAATTTGGGCGAAGATTTATTTAATCTTAAGCGGTGGTGGATTTGTCGATCGAGAAAATCTCCGGCTGGTTTGGCTGCTGACGGAGCCAGAGGCGGAACAAAAATCATGTTTTACTACCCGAAGATAGAGACTGCAGCAGGGAACTAGACATTAAAATCTTGTTATCAAAATGCGCGCTATCTGTTTTTGGCAGTCAACGGGCATACCTTCGATTCCACTTCTGGCTTCCTCCAGTTTGGGGCTGTGAAAATTTGTCTGAGACTTATCCAGAAACCTGGTTTTTCTACCCAATAAAATCGTTACAGCCACCAGCAAGAGTAGACAAACACGCAAAGCTGGAATTTTTGGCTCTCAGTTTTATGGCCCTCTCGATCGCAGATAGCGAATTTTGGCAAGCATTATCGCAGCAATTTAACAATTATTAATTACCGATTACCCATGAAAAGTCAAAAAGAAATTTGGCGAGTTATTCTCGCAGTAGCTATCAGTATTGTAGGCGTGCTGCACTTTGCAGTACCCGCACCTTTTATACGAATCGTGCCACCCCAGCTTCCTTACCCAGAAGCCTTAGTTTATATCAGCGGTTTTTTCGAGATTTTGGGCGGCATTGGGCTGTTAGTTCCTCCTGTCAGCAGGGCAGCGGCATGGGGATTAATTGCCTTGTTTATTGCCGTGTTTCCAGCTAATATCAATCAAGCCGTCAACAACATTCCCATAGAAGGGATTCCCCACAACCAATTACTGTATTGGTTCAGGCTGCCTTTTCAAGCTGTCCTCATTGCTTGGGCCTGGGTTTATACCAAACCAGACGAAGGTCAACCCCGGGCTTCTATAGTTCCAGATAGAACAGAAAATGCCCGATGAAGCAGTTCGACTACTCTTTGGATTTTAAGAACATCGACTTTCGACAGCACCCGGAACTTTATCGCGTAGGGAAAGGAGAACAGGGAGTGCTGTTGGTGGAACCCTACAAAGGAGAAATTCTGCCTTTCTGGAGATTTAAGACTCCTGAAATTGCCAGGGAATCCAGCAGCAAAATTTACTCCTTGTTTTTAGAGTATCTCGATCGCGAGGATTTTGTGGGAGCAGACATGGCCCGCAAGTTCTTACAGATGGGGTATACTCGATCGCGTCGCTACGCCAACCACAAAAGCGGTCGAAAATACCAGCAAAACCCTCAGAAGCTGAAGTCTGCTGCAGAGCAAACCGCCGCTCGAAAAGATATTTTGCCCCTACAAGCAGATCCGGTGAAAGCAGAATCCGCCGCCATTTTTCAAGAAAAATGGATGCTGGCTAAAATCAACGAGAAATATCTCGAGCTTTTAGTCAGACACCGGCAGATGTACGAATCTTATTTAGTCAACGCTGAGGATTGACATACATTTACAAAAACTCAGAACTTACACTTTAGCCCCATCGGCAGCAGTGTAGTTGTGCTTGCCTATCTGGGTCCCACCTCTTGGCGTGGCCCTACTATTTACTCGTCATCTTCTTCTGTTTGCCACTGTCGCCAAATTTCAAAGGCATTAAAGCCCCTGTATTGCAGGTAATTCAAGACTTTGCCCTTGGTTTTCGGATCTGCTTTACCCCAAGTATCGATCTTGTATTTCCGCATTACTTTGGCTTTTAATTCGGCCCGTTTTTCTGCTTCGGAGTCCTGATTTTCGGCAATTTCTTCTTCCCAGACTTGCTCGAACAAATCGTTGGTAATTCCTTTTTGCAGGCACTTGCGCTTGATGGCCGACTTCCCGTATTTGCCTGCTGCAGAGGCGATCGAGTTTGCCACCAAGCGAGTGTCGGACTGATAGCCGCGGTCTTGAATTTGCGCGATCGCCTCCAATATTTCCTCATTGCCAAAACCTTTCTCTTGCCCCTTTTTGCGAAGTTCAGAGGCACTGTAGTCTTTGCGGGACAAGAGAAAATAGAAATAGTCAAGACAGCTCATCAGTTCAATCGAAGGGTGGCGCGCAAATACTCGTGTAGCGAATGCCAAATCCAGTCGCCTTGCTATCGGCTGACTGCATCACGATCGCCTCTATTCTTCTGTATCCTCCTCTTCATCATCCACATCCACATCCGGTCTGTCCACATCGATCTGAATCAAGCGAATATGCTTATATCCGAGCTTAATTTCAAACTCGTCTCCCGGCTTTAATCCCATTTCTTGGGTATAATTTGCCCCGATCACGATCGAACCATTCTTGTGAACGCTAGCTCGATAACTCGCTTCTCGCCCGCGTCCGTCTGCTTTCGACTTCTCTAGCTCAATGCCCTTAGCAGCTAACACTGCATCGTAAAACTCAGCCAGATTAATCCGGGTTTCTCCACTTTTGCTGACAGTGAAGTAGCCGCAAAGCTTTGCAAGTTCTCTGCGCGGCAAATCACTGCCTTTGATTTTTTGAAGCAGACCTTTTCCTGTTAAGGGTGCTGTAGCTGTTTCTGCCATTGACCGTACCTCGCTTATTGGACTTTACTTATATCAATTACAACACATTAGATTAACTTTGTTTCACTGTCAATACTAAGAATTCTCAATATTTAAGATTCTGGATAAATTTCTGCAGCCTCAAGACCGGGGGTGCAAGTAAGGATGCTCGAAGGGCGATCAATTTGCTGCTTGCGGCCCAAATCCTTGCGTAAGCCTCAGAGCGATCGCGGGGGGAATTATTGTCGCAAATTAAATGCTTTACTTTTTTACAGTAAAGTCTGTTCCCTGCATTCACCAATCCCCGATCGAGTCTGCGGTCAAGGTAAAAACAAGACAGCCATGAATCGAAATACCTAGAGCGCGTCCGCTGCAAATCTGGCGAAAGCATTTACCTGCCGGGGTTAACTTTTACCTCAACAACGGGAGGCAGCACTTGTTCTCGATGCCGCTGCCAGCTACTTGCAAAACCAGTTTACAAAAAGAATCCAACTGTAGGCCAGCTCCAAACCCTTATGGAATAAGTCATTCCCAATTCTTCAATCTAAAATCTAAAATCTAAAATCTAAAATGGTATAAACCCTACTTTTTGGGCTGGAAATCCCCTCAAAACCCCAAATACCAACGAGCAATCTTCTATTAAGGTGTTGGGCATATAACTTCCACAGAACGCAGTCTAGGGAAGGCAATCCGGTAAAAATTGAAGGAAATTTCACATCTTCGTTGAAGGGGTTTAACCTAAAATCAGACTCAATGGGCGCGGCAGAAACATCGGGCAGCCACTAAGAGGGGAATAGTTTTGATCGGGCGAGATTGCTTCGCGGCTCTTAACACTTCGCCACGAATCAGTAGATATGTAGGGGGAAGTCGGGAAAATCTTCCTCCTCCGGCCCCAAGCCAGAGAATTTGAGGTTATTTCCACAGGGGAATTGAAAAAGACCGAGTTAAATGCACAACTGCTTAAATGTTTGATGCACTACAAATTAGCAGCGGTTCCCGACATGGACTTTCGATGGAAATGTATTGGTTTCCACTCGTGGGCTGTAAACTGCCAGACTCTCAAAATTTATCCACCAACTGGAGGGGCGCGTCAAACTCACAGCCGCTTCCATAATTAATTATTGTGAAATATACCAACCGCACTGACGGCGAGGACGTTCTTAATTGTTGCAACTATGGCTTTTATTGTCTTGTGCCGAATGACGAATGCTCCTGCTGCCGAATCAGCCCGCCCAAAAACGCATACAAACCACCGACTCCTGTCGTGGAGACATCTAAATTTTAGACTCTTGTTCAAGCTTGCAGATTCATCTGTGGAGTAAATCTAAAATCTCAACTCTTTCGACTCCGGGCTCAAGCCGAAGTCGAAAATCTACAATCGACTGACGAATTATATCAAACAGTCCCGGAGTTCCTCTCTCGACGAGAAACCCGGTTTCTTCCTAGATGGTTGGTTGCGCTGCTGCTTATTTTCGGTAAAAACCGACTTGATGAAGGTAAGTCCGAGATTCGATCGAGCAACATACTTTCGATCGCTTTTCCACCGACAGCCGATCGCGAATGGTCAGCAAAAACCTCACCCAGTTTGGAGCTAGGCCAAAAGGGTCTAAATTCGGCATTGCAGTGGGCGACCGCTTTTAGTGGCGTTGTTGCAGGTAATTTTGCGACAGGGGAGTCCGTACCGCCGGCAGTAACTCTTCAGGTTTCGTGCCTCGCTGGTGCGAGTACCGCCATCCAAAAAAGCCAGCACTCAAAGCAACGGGCAACAAGCAAAGCATTAGGCCCACAGATTTTTTCAACCCCGGTTTTTTTAACGGTTTTTGAGTCGGTGCAGCGGCGCGAGTTGCTTGGATCGCCGAACACTCAGAATTAGGAATAGAGCACTCCGAAGCCGTCGGTGAGTTCGGTGAATTAGTAGCATCGGCTCGATCGTTCTGGTGAACCCAATCCCTGCGATCTTTTAATTGGTCGGGAAAATATTCCCAGACTTCGCCGTCTGAACTCTCTGACTCATGCGATCGATTGGCTGGCATTGGCGGGTATTGGGCGATCGCCGAGAGTGAAGGTGGCGCATTCCATTCTGTACCCGCCAGAGCCGGCTGCGTTCCCGACGCGATTATTTGCATCCGAGACCCGGATGTCGCGCTGTGGGTTGGGCCACCGATCAGATAGCCGTCAAAGTCCGGGTGCTGGTAGAGAATGGGCAAAGCCCAGTATAGCTGGTGAGAACCGTAGGCAGAAATTAGCCCAGCTCTGGCCCGGCTCAGGCTGAGATCGACTGGATAGCCTTGATTGAGGTTGCGGTAAAACAACCGCGTCAGAGTTAGCGCTACATCGTCGGGGATGCTTTCTGCCATTGCTAGCACCGCCGGAATGCCCCGCTTCACTAAAGCTTCGGTTAAGTTCCGTTCCGGGCTGTCGTCCGCGAGGTTTGAGGGGTCGCCGTAGGCGCCGCGGCAGGAGTTGAACACGGCCATCTGAATACCGTTGTTAACGAGCAATCCAGCTAAGTCGTCGCCACTCAAGGTTTCGGTTAAGCCGGTCCGGCTGCTGACTAGGTAGAGTTCGCCACCTCTGGAACCTAAGTTGCTGTGGCCTGCGTAGTGCAGGACTTGGTAGTGTCCTTGTTCTAGGGCTTGGGTAAGTTGTTCTCGATCGGGCTGTTCGAGAATAGTCAGTTGAATTTCCGGAGAATGCGGGCTGTTTTTGAGAGGATTAGCGCTGCGGTTTTGGAGTTCTTGTTGCAGGTGGAGCACTTCTCGCTTGAGCTGCAAGCTGTCTCGATCGCTCGGAGAGGCGATCGCCATTAAAATTTTTAGTGGCCCGCTACTAGGCACTATCCGGGTTTGTTTGAACAAACTTGTACCTGGTTGGTAGCGAGAAAACACGACATCGGTGCCGGTTGCCAAAGGGCGATCGCCGGCGTGCAGAACTTCCCACGGCAGTCGCGGCAAGCGCCGGCCTTTGAGTCCGAGTCGCAGTTGCAGCACTTCTCGGCGGTGCTGGGCGATGCCTTGAGCGCAAGTCCAGCTATCGCGCAAGTTTCCTTGAAACAGCCCGCTGTATAATTGTTGCCCCAGGGCTACTAAATTCGGCGCTGAGTTGTTTCCCGAACGGGAGAGGCCGCGACCAGCAAAATTGGTTCCCTGTACTGCTTTTCCCTGGAGCAAGCCCACCAGCGGGTCGTTCATCAGTTGAGCAGATAGTGCAAGCCATTCGTCGATCGGCCAGCGGACTTGTTGTTCGGCTAAGGGTACACCGGGTGCAACCCTTTCTGTCCTGACTAGATATTCGTCGTCCCCAACAGGGGTGACTGAGAGTTGAAATTCCTGGCTCACCGATTTAGCGCCCTCCCGCCTTAATTCTGAATTTGCCTGCGTTTTTGCGGCTAGCAATAGCGATCGGCAAAATAATTTTTACTCTTCCAATCAAAGTTTCTGAATGCGCTTCCCCCGATCGGGCGATCGCTGGGGTGATATATATTTGTTCAAACACTTTGAGGATATAAAAGTTGTACTTTAATAACAGTTTATTAGTTTTGATTGCCCTGTGGCTCGGTGAAAGCCGAATTTTCTCCAATCTTGCTATCTTTAACATTTTGCACCTCTACCGCAGACCCCTTTAGATTCGCCGTGAACATGAGTTTCTCATTGCTGAGTAAAGTAAAATTGGAGGCACTTTACCAGGCGGATCTCTAGTTCTTATTAAAATTACTTCGGGTCTCGCCAACCGGTTTCAGGGCAATATCGCAGGGAAAGTTGAGTATTTTATTTTTTTTGGCGATCGGTCGATCTCTCTTTACCGCTTATCCTCTACCACCAGCCCCCCATGTGTAATCTTGATTTTGTGTCAATTAATTAATTGGTCAGCCCTGGGTTCTCATCCGTAAGCCCTCCGCCCTCATCCTTAAGACCTCAGTGGCGATCGGTAATCGATAGTGGACCATCGATAATTGCTAATAACTGATTGCTAATTTACCGCTTTTATGATATAGAAAAGTTTTAATTTAACTCTCTTAATTTAGTTAAAGTTAAGCAGCAAAAATAAACGTAAGCAGCCAAGAACTCTCAACAATACAACGGCAATTAAATTATTCCGGTACTCTCAAGCAAGCATCATTTTTGGCACCTACAGGATTAAGCCTCATCAGGCCGGTTCCTCGGAGAATTATTCGATATGGTAGCGAAGCCTCTACGAAGCAACCGGGTTTGGCAGCCTCGCCGTGGGTCATTCCCGCTGAAAATGCCGATCGAGCTTGCAACTATCACCAAAAACGCATCATTCGCATATACTACTTTTTACTATATTTTGCAATATGTCTTTAGATAGATATATTTTAGCAGAACTCTTAGTATTGAGCTGAAAAAAAAATTTTTCTCAGTTCGCGAGATTTCCTCGAATCGAGAGAAAATTGTGCAACTAAAAATTAGAACAAATATTTGCCCTGCCTAATTATCTAAATTTCTAATTACTCATCGGGAACTAAAATTAGAAACGTGCAGTCGTTTAGTCAAGAGATTCAAATCCTAAGTCAGGGAAGGATTTGTTAAAGCTGGGAGTGTTACAAAACTTCAATACACCCAGCCGAGATCGGAAAAAAAGCAAGGGTAAAATTTGGGGGATACAAGTTTTGGGTAGTTATTTAGGAGTTGTCAGTTGCGAGTTTAAATTCAGCTAATTTACTGTAGAAATTACGTAGAAAATCTACAATCAGGGGCCCTTCGGCGCAGCTTACTGTAGAAATTACCGAGAACATCTTAAATTCTCGAAGTTTCGGCGTAGCCTTTACAGTGTAGGTTGCGGATCAATTAATTTTGGTACGCAATTGCAGAATATAAAACTCGCAACAGAGCGAAAAAAAACCTTGCCGTTTAAGTGGCATCTATAAGAGTAAAGATGAGGAAACCAGCTCCTCTAGCAGGCGAAAGCATGAAGTTAAAAAAAATCTTCTGCTGCCTCCTGTTTGCTGATAAATTGATTCTAAGAAGCTTACCATTTTTGGGGAAATATCCACAATGGAACCAGACGTAACAACGTTGTTAGAAGAAGGACAGGGAACACTTTTTCCCGCTCAAAATGAAACACAAAATCCTGTGGGGGATTTAGGCAAAAACAGCCCTCCAAATTCCGCTCCGGACTTAGCCAAGTTAATTCAGGTAGCGCTCACCGAAAACACCGCCGACATTAACGCCTTATTTCCGGATCAGTCTAACGGTGCATCCAAAACAGGTGCTACGGATAACAGCTCAATAGCTCAATTTAACGACATACCCGAAGAAGGTGCGGGCAAGGATGATGGCAACGGCATCGATCGCCGCCGAACCGTCATCGGCAGCGATGACGATGACGAAATTGTCGCCACGGAGAATACCGAGGAGATATTCGGCAAGAAAGGCAAGGACAAAATCAAAGCAAACCGTGGCAAAAAATATAAAATCTACGGCGGTAAAGATGACGATGATTGTGAGGGCGGCGATGACGACGATGAAATAAAGGGCGATCGGGATAAAGACAACGTTAAGGGCGGCAAAGGCAACGACAAGCTTAACGGCGGTAAAGATAACGATACCGTGATGGGCGGTACCGGCAACGACACCTGCGAAGGCGATGACGGCGATGACTGGGTCCACGGCAACGAAGGAGATGATAAGGTTGACGGCGGCGCCGGCAACGATACCGTCTATGGCGGCAAAGGCAACGACGATTGCGGGGGCGGCGAAGGCAACGATGCCGTCAGGGGCGACACAGGCAAGGACAACGTTAGCGGGGGCGACGGCAACGATACCGTTAACGGTGGCAAAGATAACGATACCGTGATCGGCGGTGCCGGCAGCGACAACTGTGCAGGCGACGACGGCGACGACAGCGTTAGCGGCGGCATCGGCGACGATACCGTACTCGGCGGTGCCGGCAGCGACAACTGTGCAGGCGACGACGGCGACGACAGCGTTAGCGGCGGCATCGGCGACGATACCGTGATCGGCGGTGCCGGCAGCGACAACTGTGCAGGCGACGACGGCGACGACAGCGTTAGCGGCGGCGACGGCGACGATACCGTGCTCGGCGGTGGCGGCGACGATACCCTCGTGACTGGCGACGGCAATGACATGGCAGACGGTGGCGAGGGCGACGACAGCGTTAGCGGCGGCGGCAACGGCAACGATACGCTGATGGGCGGCAACGGCAACGATACGCTGATGGGCGGTACTGGCAACCATACCTGTGTCGGCGGTGCTGGAAATGACGTTTATGTCGTGAGTAACAGTACCTCTGGGGCAAGTGCAGTCATCACTGACTTCGAGGACGGCAGCGACAAGTTTCTGCTGTTTGGGGACTTGAACTTTAGCAGCTTGACCTTTATACAAGTCGGTGGCAATACCGAAATTCGGGTCAATAACTTCGCGCTGGCGCTATTGTTGAATGTCAACGCAACGCTGATCACGGCTGGCGACTTTTTGGGAGTTAATCCTCAAACTCCAACTCCAACTCCAACTCCAACTCCAACTCCGAACCCGATTTCTAACCCTCCGCGAGTGGAAGCTAATCAGCCCTTGACTGCTGGTTCCAGCGGCGGCGAGCGAACTATTACTTCTGAGTTGTTGCGGTTTGTCGATGACGAGCAAGGTCCTAGCAACACAGTCTTCAAGCTAACCGAGCTGCCCGATGCTACAACCGGCCAACTATTCTTTAAGGGAGTCGCCGTAACACAAGTCGGTTTTACCTTCACTCAAGCAGACGTTAACGCAGGGTCGTTAAGTTTCAAAGCGGCAGTAGGTTTTATCGGTGCGCTTAGTTTTGGTTTTGAAGTTAGCAACGGCAAAAGATCTCTCACCGGCCAGCGTTTTAGCTTGAACGTCGAGCGAAATGTCTTTAAGTTTGCTGGCACTACAGAAGGTCAAGTTATTGTCGGTTCTGGGACGCTCGATAACGACATCGAAGGCAGCGACGGTGACGATGACATTACAGCCGGCAAAGGCAAAGACAAAATCATCGGTGGCAAAGGCAAGGACAAAATTAAAGCAGGCGATGGCGATAACGATATCGACAGCGGCGATGACGATGACGATATCGAAGTCGGTAAAGGCAAAAACAAAATCAAAGCAGGCAAAGGCAACGACAAAGTTAAAGCCGGCGATGATGATGATGATATCGACGGCGGCGATGACGATGACGATATCGACGGTGGTAAAGGCAAAAACACACTAAAAGGAGGCTTGGGCAAGGACAAAGTTAAAGGCGGCGATGATGATGACGATATCGACGGCGGCGATGACGATGACTCGATCGACGGTGGCCTCGGCATAGACAAAATCATCGGCGGTAGTGGCAATGACACATTAATCGGAAATGAGGGCGATGACTCGATCGAAGGCGGTCTAGGAACCAATAATCTGAGTGGGGGTAATGGGAAAGATACCTTTATTTACCTCACTTCCCGCCAAGAGATTCAAACAGTTGTAGAAGCTGACTTTATTACTGACTTTAATGTCGATGACGATGTTTTACAGCTTTCTACGGCAGCTTTTGGTAATCTCAGCGTTTCTAGCTTGACCCGACTGGATATTACTGCTACTACTGCTGTTGGGTCGATCGGCAGCGCTAACTTGCTCGATTTCAGCCTGGATACCACTGTTAACAGCATCGCGTCTTTGCAAGCGCGGTTTAGAGCTTTGGGTGGCAACTCAGACGCGCCTACTTTCTGTCAGTTTATAGATGCCGAGACCGGCCGTGCTGTACTGGTATTTAATGTTGGGGCGCGCTTTGAAATTGTGACCAGTTTCTCAGTCAACATTCGCCTGCAAGTTAGTAACTTTGTCTTCATCGGCGAGCCACTAAATGTTCCTGTCGGTACTGCCGGTCCTGACAATTTCGATTTCGGCACTTATCCGGCTGCTGTTAAGTTCGATGGTTTAGCAGGCGATGACAAGATTGTCGGCAGCAATTTTAACGATACCATCCTCGGTGGCGACGGCAACGATACCATCACCGGCGGCCTTGGTTTGGATGTCATAAGCGGCGGCAGTGGTGCGGATCTGTTTGTTTACAGGACAACTAAAGAAGGCGGCGATAAAATTTCCGACTTTACTGTTGGGGTAGACAAATTCGAGTTCAGCGCGAGCGCTTTCGGTAATTTGACTACGACTAACTTTGACGCTGTAAGTGGTTCAAATCCTGACATTACTGGCAAAGAGTT
>NZ_JAUBQM010000072.1:0-23493 GCF_036701245.1 Microcoleus sp. Pol14D4 | reverse complement strand
CTTACCCCATCGCCTTTAACAATTTCGGTTCAGGTGCTGGCGGTTACAACTTCACCACTCCTGTCTTGTTTACCGGAGATGCGAGTGCTAACAGCGTGACTGGTACTGAGTTTGCTGACATCTTCAGCGGCGGTTCTGGTGCCGACATTTTCGACGGCGGTTTGGGTAACGACAGCATTTCCGGCGACGATGGTAATGACAGCCTCTTCGGCGGTGGCGGTAGCGATACTCTCAACGGCGGTATCGGGAATGACACTTTAATCGGTGGTGTGGGAACCAATGTTCTCGACGGCGGTGCTGGTTTGGATGTGTTTGTGTTCAGCGGAACTACTGCTGACGGCGGCGATTTTATTACCAATTACAGCACTGCTGAGGATCAAATTAACCTCGACAGCACTGGTTTTGCAGCCTTTACGACCGGATCTGGGCCTTTGGGTTCGAGTTTCTACGCTTACAGCAGCACAGTGTCTGATGTAACTGTGTTTGAAGCAACTTTAACCGGGCCGTCCATCATGGCTATCTACGACGGTTTGTCTACTAAGCTGTATTACGATAGCAACGGTTCTACGGTTGGTGGCAACAGTTTGTTTGCTACTGTCGATGTCAATTTGGGACCGACTGGTAATTCTGAATTGTTCTTGTTCTAAAAGGCAAGAATCCTAATCGGGATATCGGCGGTACGGTTAGGGACACGGCAAGCCGTGTTCCTACAATAAACAGGTAAGGACACAGTAATACTGTGTCCTTTTTTTTGTAATTGTTAAACAATTTAGTCGCTCTTTTTTGGCTAGGGAAATGGCATAGCCAAGTCCTTTTTTACGTTGTTGTCTAGGGTTAGAGTCGATCGCACTCGCGAGGGCTATTTCACCATCCAATCCGGTTTATTTTACCCGTTATATCCATTCCGGTTGATTAAACCGCAGAGGACACAGAGGATACAGAGAAAGGGGAGAGAGAGATGAATACAGGAGCCAACGGATTTGATATTACCCAAAATCAGGACACTGCGCCGTGCCGTTTCCCAACAATTAATCGGGCGGTGGTTAAATTTGTATTCATTCATCCCTCTCCTGTGCAAGTACAAACCTCCGTTTACTTTTTAATAGTAAATTGTCATAACTTTGATTTTAGTCAACAGCTTTTTTAACAATTAAGCGCAACGGCTAATGATAATTATTAATAAGCTTATGATAAAAATTTATAATTTAATGGTACGAGTGAAGCGGGCTATGCCCATCCTACAAATAAAGTTCTCGATCGCCCCAATATAAAATCTATGAGTACCGACTTATGTGCCCAAAATCCTTTATCGGTCTGTTTCACGGATGTGGAGGCGGCGGCAAATCGCTTGCAGGGCAAAGTTTTTAAGACACCGGTGCTGACTTCGGAAACTTTCAACAAACGCACAAATTCTCAGATATTTTTCAAGTGCGAGAACTTTCAGCGCACGGGTTCGTTTAAATTTCGGGGTGCTTGCAATGCTTTGATGCAGATATCTGAAGCCGAAAAACAGCGGGGAGTGCTGACTTTTTCTTCGGGAAATCACGCGCAGGCGATCGCCCTGGCGGGACAGTTGTTGGGAATTCCTACAACTGTGGTGATGCCGGCAGACGCGCCAAAAGTCAAGCAAGAAGCGACTCGCGGCTACGGCGCAGAGATTATTTTGTACGATCGCACTCAAGTTTCCCGCGAAGAGTTGACCGCTAAAATTGGCGCCGAACGGCACTTGACAATTATTCCTCCTTACGATCATGCGTGGGTGATTGCGGGACAAGGTACGGCTGCGCTGGAATTAATCGCAGAAGTTGGGGAGTTGGATTTGCTGTTAGTTTGTTGCGGTGGCGGGGGTTTGCTGTCGGGATGCGCGATCGCGACAAAAACTTTGTCTCCGCAGTGTAAGGTAATAGGAGTAGAACCGGAACAAGCAGACGATGCGGCGCGATCGTTCCGCACGAAAACGCTACAAACTGTTACTAACCCGGATACGATTGCTGACGGTGCGCGCACGCCATCTTTGGGGAAATTAACCTTTCCTTTGGTGCTGCATTATGTTGATGATATGGCAACAGTTTCAGAAGAGGCAATTCGCCAGACAATGTTTTTTATGTGGGAACGCATGAAGATAGTTGTGGAACCGACGGGAGTGTTAGCAGCGGCGGGTTTGCTGTCAGGTGTTGTGCAGGCTAAAAATGCTCGGATTGGCGTGATTGTCAGTGGAGGAAATGTCGATTTGAGGGAAGTCAATCGATTTTAGATTTTAGATTGAATAATTTATGTAGCAGCTTCTCTGATAAAATGCTTGCACAGCAAACTTTGATAACACAGCACAATGTCTTCAGAAACAAACTCAGCGGCTCAATCTACAACTGGTGCAGATGCGATCGATGTTGCGATCGCCTCTGGAATCGACTTTGACGGTACTCCGATTCCGCAAGCAAAATTAGACCTCTATCAGCAAGTGATGGGATTAGAAGCCGGCAGACAGCGCAGTGGCGTGTCAAATACCATGCGATCGCGCATTGTCCGAATCGGTGTCAAACATCTGCCTCAAAGCGAGCTCGATAAAATGCTCGTTGCTGCAGACTTCGCCCCGCTGAAAGATAAAGAAGTTGCATTTTATTACGGCGGAAAGTAAAAATTATCTACCCTTTTAGACAGATGAACAGTCATCTCTGGATCGGTCAAACTTGGGACAAATCCTAGCAGAGGGTCAGTGTATGAATACTAACGGTAGTACAGTCATTAGCAACCTCGAGTATGATTTGTTAACTGTTTTGCAAAACAAGTCTGAAGCTTTGAAAGCCTACGAAACTTACATGAAAGATGCTCGGGAAATGGGTTCTCAGCCTTGTGCTGACCTGTTTCAAAAATTGCAGCAAGCTGACATGGAACACACGAAGGAAATTCGGCAGCACCTTCAACAGGTAATGCAGCAAGGCAAGATGTAAAGCTGGTGCAACTAGCTCTGCAAGTTATGAGTTATTAAGTTATGACTTAAGTAGTAGCAGCGATCGGTTAAAGAGTTTGGGTTCACAACTCATCTTCAATGCCTTAAACTCTTTATCTACCAAGCGCTCAAAACATTAATCGGATCGCTCAACCAATGTCGCTGAGAACTCTTAATTTATAACTAGCAACTCGTGAACCCACTTCTTGAAATTTGAGGTAAGGGTAAGGACTTAGGCTTTGCTTAAGTCCTTATCTATCTAGCCGTACAGATTATAAAATCTCCGGTTTCAAAGCTCGTTCCATCAGCGATAAAACGGCTTGTTCGGCAGTAATTTCACCATTTAATAAGCGATAAACTTGGCGAGAAACAGGCACTTCAATGCCGCGTTGATTAGCTAAATCAATCAACACATTAGTAGTATTGACTCCCTCAGCAGTGCTCTGTAATTCATGCAAAATTTGCTCTAAAGATTTGCCTTCAGCTAATCCGAAACCAACCCGATAATTACGCGATAAAGGACTGTTGCAAGTAGCGAGCAAATCTCCTAAACCAGACAAACCGTAAAAAGTTTCTGCGCGAGCTCCCAAACGAACTCCCACCCGAATCATTTCCGGCAAAGCGCGAGTCAGCAAAGCAGATTTAGCATTAGTTCCTAATTGTAAACCGTCGCAAACACCAGCGGCGATCGCAAATACATTTTTCAAAGTTCCACCTAACTCAGTTCCCAGCGGGTCTTCATTCACATAAACCCGAAAAATATCAGAACTGTAAATATTTTGCACTTGCTTGGCCGCCGCTAAATCCAAACTCGCTGCTACCGTTGCAGCCGGCAATCCCTGCTGAATTTCCTCGGAAAGATTGGGCCCGGAAAGTACCACAATTGAATTGTTAGGAAAAGCATTTTGCCAAATTTGAGACGGAGTGCGCGTACTCGCGGGGTCTAAACCTTTGGTGACAGTAACTATAATTGTACTGGGACTTAACTGTAAAGCCAAAAGTCGATCGACCGTTGCTCCAACTCCTTTCATCGAAACTGCCGAAACAACAACATCCGCACCTGTTATAACTGATTCTAGATTAAAAGAACTGCTGCGCGACCACAAATTAACTCGAGATCCTTTTTTGCCTCCCAGATTTGCCAGTGCTGAACCCCAAGCACCTCCGCCTAATATTGTCAAGCTTGCCATAGCATTTAGTTTAATGAATTTAACCGCAGATTAACACCGATAAATCACCGATAAATCATAGCAATCAATCTGCGTTAATCCGCGTGCATCTGCGGTTAACAAATCCTCACCCTACAAACGCGGCCGCAATCCATAATGACGGTAACGCCAATAATCGCGCAAAATGCGATCGTGATCGAAACATAATTGATCGGGAATCTGCCAAGATTCAAAAATCTGTAAATTTTTAGCATCGTCGGCGGCTTGAGGTTCCCCGGTTGCAGAAGCCAAGAATACAATACTGATAGTGTGTTCGCGGGCGTCGCGATTTGGGTCGGAATAAACGTAAAATTGCTCAATTAATTCTACATTCAAGCTTGTTTCTTCTAAAGCTTCGCGTTTTGCCGCCGCTTCTACCGATTCCCCGTAATCGACAAAGCCGCCGGGAATTGCCCAGCCGTAGGGAATATTGCGGCGTTCGATAAGTACGATCGGCCGATGGGGGCGATCGGCTAATTCGATGATAATATCAACTGTAGGAGTAGGATTGTGATAAGTCATACCATTTTAGATTAAAGAATTGAAGAATTTAACATCGTTGCACTTTAACTGTGGAACGGGCGCCAGAGACCGTTGCAGTTTAGCTGCAAAATGTGCGATCGACCTCACCTACAGTTCTACAATATACTTGCATATAATGTACGGATTGGGATCGCAGACAAAAAAGAGAGATTGAAAGTATGCCTAAGTGGCTGGGAAAAGTTTTAGGTATCGGTGCGGGTACAATCGTCCTCCTCGGTGCGACTGGATACTGGTACGTTTTTATTGCCGGAGCACCTCAGTTAGACCCTCCGAAAATAGTTGCTGATGCTGACTTAAATTTTCAACTCAAAACATATAAAAGTGCAGCTATGAATTCAGAGCGCACCTACGGCTTAATTTTGCCGCCTGGGTACGCAAAAAATCCCAAACAGCGCTATCCAGTCATTTTTTTGCTGCACGGCGGGCACGGAGACGCGCGCGCTTATCAGGACAAAGCTGCTGTTACTTCTGTGCTTCACGATTTATATAAAAGCAAAAGATTGCCGCCATCAATTGTAATTACTCCTGACGGGAACGACAAGCGGGGTACGAGTCCTTTGTGGGACCCGCAGTATTTTGACGGGCCCAACGGTAAGGTGGGAAGCGCGATCGGCTCCGAGTTAGTGTCGATCGTAAAATCGCGCTACAGAACGTTGGAAGACCCCAAATTCTGGGCAATGGGAGGACAATCTTCGGGGGGTTGGGGAGCTTTTAATATCGGTTTGCGCTACTTGAATAATTTTAATATTCTGTTCAGCCACAGCGGTTATTTTACAGATCAAAGCGGCAAGGCTAACAGTCCTAAATATTTAGTGGAAAAACTCCCTGTTAAAGATAAACAGCAGTTGCGCGCTTATTTGGATGCGGGGGAAGCAGACGAAAAATTTCTGATTTCCACGCAACAGTTTCACGATCAATTAAACAGTTTGGGTATAGCCAACGAGTTTAACAAATTTCCCGGAGGACACGGGATTGTTGGCCCGGATGTCGGTTGGAATTATTGGCACAAGCATTTAGCCGATTCTTTGAGCTATGTTGGAAAACAGTTTAAAATATCACTGGCAACACAGAAAAATTAGAAAGGTCAACAGTGTTACCCCAAACAACTAGGATTGGACTCTGGACTGCATCATTTTTAACCGGATTGGTAGGAGTTATTAACTTGCTGTCTGCTGTAACTCCCAGTTTACCCGATCGCCGAAATTGGTTGGAGCCGTTTTTTCCTTTTCCCGTGCGTGCGGGCGGTCATTTTTTTGCAGCAGTTATCGGATTTATGCTGCTAACTCTGGCGACTAATTTGTTGCGGCGCAAGCGGATTGCTTGGTTGCTGACGGTGGGATTGTTAATCGTTTCTATTGTAATTCATTTAGTCAAGGGATTGGATGTTGAAGAAAGCTTGCTTTCTGGGGTACTGCTGTTTCATTTGTTGGTGATGCGGAAGACGTTTACAGCTAAATCAGATCGCCCTTCAATTGCTCAAGGAATAAGGGTTTTGGTGGGGGCTTTGCTGTTTACGCTGGCTTACGGAACGGCAGGTTTTTACATTCTGGATGGGGGTTTTAAAGTTAACGGACAAGCGGTTAATTTTGATTTAGACACAGCTTTGTTCCAGACTTTTGCCATGTTTTTTACGGCGGATAATGCGGGATTGGTTCCGAAAAATCGGTTTGCTAACTTTTTTGCAGATTCGATTTATGCTGTAGGTACAGTAACGCTTGGTTACGCACTTTTAATGCTGCTGCGGCCGGTATTGCTGCGAAATTCGGCAAGTATTTCGGAACGGAATAAAGCTAAAGAAGTTGTAGCAAAATATGGGCGGACAACCCTAGCGAGACTGGGGTTGCTTCCGGATAAATCTTATTATTTTAGTCCTTCAGGAAAAAGTACGATCGCCTACGTCCCGAAAGGTAGAGGTGCGATCGCTTTGGGAGACCCCATCGGACCTGCTGAAGACCGCAAAGAAGCAATTCTAGGGTTTCAAGAATTTTGCGATCGCAATGATTGGTATCCAGCATTTTATCAAACTTTGCCCCAGGATCTAGAAATGTATTATACTCTCGGTTTTCGAGCGGTGCAAATTGGCGAAGAAGCTATTGTTAATCTCAAAACTTTTACTCTCAAAGGCAAGAGCAATCAAAACTTGAGAACTGCTATCAACAGACTTACAAAAGCTGGTTATCAAATCGAATTTTACGAACCTCCTTTAAGTTCCGAATTGATGCGGCAAATGAAACTCGTGAGCGAAGAGTGGCTGCAAATGGTTCAGGGTGCCGAAAAAAAGTTTTCGGTGGGTTGGTTTGACGAGGCATATGTGCGGGAAACTCGCGCCGCAGCCATCCACACTCCCGACGGTAGAATTAGTGCTTTTGCTAATATGATATCGGCGGGAGATGGTGTAGTCGGAGTTGATTTAATGCGGCGCCGCACTGAGGTGGAAAATGGCACGATGGAGTGTTTGTTTGCTTCGATGTTGCAGCACTGTCAAGAATTGGGATATGAAGAATTTGATTTGGGTTTGTCGGCTTTGGCGGGAGTGGGAGAAGCCCAGAAATCCGGGCGGTTGGAAAAGGTTTTGATTTATCTTTCGGAGCACTTGAGCAAGTTTTATAATTTTAAGGGATTGCACAGTTTTAAAGATAAGTTTGGGCCGCGGTGGGAACCGCGTTATTTTGTTTATCCGAGTTTGGGAAGTTTGCCGGATGTTGTGGTTGCTTTGATTCGGGCTGATTCGGGCGATCGACTTTTGGATTATTTGCGCCCAGGAGGGTAGGCAATTTTGGATTTTAGATTGGGGAGGAATGACTGGTTCCCAGGCGTTTGCCGAAAGGTGCCGTTAACTGGTTCCCAGGCTCTGCCTTAACTGGTTCCCAGGATCTGCCTGGGAACCCATCTCTAGAGGCTCTGCCTCGGCTGGAAAATGGAGGCAAAGGCTCCGGATCTGCGTTCCCAGGCTAGATCCTGGGAACGAGCAATCAAAACATTCATGCTAAACCCCGAATTAGTACGCGCTGCTTTTGCAAAACCTCTGCATAAAGCTTTTCCAACTCAGTAATATTCTGACTGAGAGTGTATCGCTCCATCGCCCGTTGGCGTGCTTTTTGACCCAGCAGCATTCCCAACTCAGGATGATCGCAAAACAGCGGCAGCAAGGTTTGCAACTGACTCCGTACCCGCTGAGTGTTCAAAACTATCCCCGCACCTTCCTCCAATGCCTCGCCGTCAGCACCGGCATCCGTTGCCAAACAAGCTAAACCGCAGGCCATCGCTTCCAGCAGCGACAGCGACAGTCCCTCCACCAAAGAAGGCAAAATAAATACGTCTGCACCCCGCAGAATTTCTATTCGGCGTTCCTCCTCGGCAACAAATCCGAGCCACACAATGCCATCATCTTCGCCGTAAAACAGTTGCAGCGAGGCGGCTAGGGGCCCGTCGCCTACGATCGCCAATACGTTCCCAGGGCCAAAATTGCACTGTTTCCATGCCTTGAGCAAAGCCTCGACATTTTTCTCCTGGGCAATGCGGCCTTGGTAAACAAAAATTCGATCGGCCTTTAATTCCGACTTCAACCCCGAAGGCCCTGGAGAATATTTAACAGCATCCACGCCGTTGGGAATCACAGCCACCCGTTCCTGCGGCACTCCCAACTTCACCAATATATCCCGCTGAATTTGAGAAAAAACGATCGTCGAGTCGTAGTTCGCCAAAAACGGAGCGTACAGTTGATACATCAGGTGTTGGGTTCCCGATGTCAAATTCCGCAATTTGCGATCGAACGGCGGGTGAAAAGTCGCCACCAGAGGCAAATTCAATTCTTGACAAATTTCCGGCAGCAAAAAGTCTAGAGGCGAAAGCGTCAGGGAAGCGTGAACAACATCGGGTTTGAGCCGCCGCAGAGATTTCATCAGCACTGTGCGGGACTTGAGAGTGGGAATCGTATAAATTTGCGACTTGTAGTGACAGGGTAAAGAGACTTCGTTGCAACTGGCGGGCGAGAGCGAATTGGTATATGAGGTTTGAGCAATTCCCTTTCCCCATGAACTATTTGCCATGTTCCACCCCGTATTGTTCCTGTCCAGTGGGCCCGCTTCTTGGGCAAAGTGCAGGAAACTGACCTGGTATCCCCGGTCTAATAGTGCGTTGGTGACTTCCCTGGAGTAAGTGACGTTACCGCAAAAAGGTGATTTTTTTCCTAGCCAAGCGATGTGCATTCCAGTAAATCAGAGTTTGTTATTTTTTAGATTCGATCGACTTTGCTATTAGTGCTACGGGAAATATACCAGGTTAAGACACCCCCAGCGATCGCTAATCCTGCTAAACCCAAAAATACTGTCGGCAAACCCAGAAATGTTTCCGCTACCCCGGCCAAAGCCAACGGTAAACTCAAAGCGATATTAGTGGCATTGTTTTGCAGCCCGAAGACTTTTCCCCGCATTTCTTCTGGAGTTTCTGCTTGAATTGTAGTCTGCATCGGCACTCCCACCAATGAGGCAAATAAACCCAACAGGGTAATGAACAGCACCGAGAGCCACAAATGGTGTGTAAATGCAGAAAGGCCCATCAGAGCAAGTGCCATGCCGATCGATCCGATTAAACTCAGTTGGGAGTGAGAAAATTTATGGCCTAGATAGCCGACTGTCGCCGCCCCAGCAGCCATGCCAACGCCCACGGCCGCCAGCAAAAAGCCAAATTGCGATGCTTTCATACCGGGGAGGATTTCTGCCAGCCGAACTGCTAGAACTGCCAAGGCTGCAAAAATGGAAAATAGAATAATTAGTTGAATTAAAGCATTGCGGACTTTCGGTTGATCGTTGATGTAACGCAGGCCGTCTTGCAAATCTGCTAAGGGGTGGGGTGGTTCGTGTTCGACTTCGTTTTTTTCGCCTGTTTTCATCGACAGCAACAGCACTCCGGCGAAGGCGTAACTTCCGCCTACTACTAATTCTTTGCCGATGCCGAGTCCGCCGCCGAGGTTGGAAAATAAGGTGTCCGCTAAAGCTAGTAAGGGTTCTCCGACTGCAAAGCCAATAATCACCGACCCCATCATGGTTGTGGTGTAAAGGGAGTTGGCTGATAGCAGGTGGCGGCGTTCCACAATTAGGGGAATCACTGACTGTTCTGCTGGGGCGAAAAATTGAGTTAGAGTCGAAACAAGGAATGTCACTAGCAGCAGCAAGCAGAATCCGAGCGGCAATTGACCGAGTTCCCACCCGTCAGAGAGCCACAGCAGCACGGGCAATGTTAAAACAAAGCCTCCCCGCAGCAGGTTTGTGGCGACCAGCACTGCTTTTTTCGACCACCGATCGACATACACGCCTGCTGCAGCCCCGAACAGCACTGCGGGAATGGTAAAGGCGATCATGATTGCCGATACCCACCTGCTGATGGTTTGATCTGGTGCTTGAAAGCGGCTGGCTACGAGGGCGATCGTCAGTACGAGATAAACTTTATCTGCTAGTTGAGAAAAAACTTGCCCGCTCCACAATGCTAGAAAATTTGGGTTTTTAAGCACTGGCAGAAATCCCGTTTCTTTTTCGGGAGTTTCGGCTACTGCTTCCGAGTCTTCTGCTGCTTGCTCTGGTGTAGGAACCGGGGAGATTGCTTCGGATTGTGGGCTATTGCCGTTGGTTGACTCTGTTTCGGGAGTTGTGGGGTATTTATCCATTTCTGGGTCTGGGACGTTGCTCCATTGTCGATCGGCGGAGACGGGATAAGAGTCAAAATCTGGAAAATTTTCTCGTTCTTCCATCTTGTGCTGGGTCACAGCTAACACAGATATTCTCAAATCAGAATCGGACAGTCGCATCATAGGATTTGGGGTGGATGGCCTGGGATGGTGGAGGTTGGGGGGATGGGAATTTGAAATTGAGGTGTTAACCCCTAAGTTTATTAATAATCTCGTAACTTTATCTCTATCTATTATCTGATGTCGCAACAACCTTGAGAATTTACCTGAAATGGCCGGCTGGTTCGGGTATCCGGCAGGTTGGGGGTGCGATGTACGATCGCCCGTTCACCTATTTAAGTCAACACTCAAAATTTAAAACTCAAAACTCTCTAGGTAGGTGTCGATCGAGCTTCCCGAGCGAATCGTGCAACCTAAATGATACTGGGCATATTGCCGCAAAATATTTTCTACTGATACCCAAGTTGTCCGATCGGCAATCCCCTCTCCTAGTTCTGGACTAGCCAACTGTTGCAGCGCTGCTAATTCCTTAGCATTTATCTCAAAATTTGTCAAGTGCTTGCTGCTATTCGTTTGCCGGGAACGGGAGGCGGATTTGTACAAGCTACCGATTTCTGAAGAGAGTTCTGCCTCTAGGTTAGCTAGCTCGGGCAAGCTGAAGGTTCCCCCAGAGGGTATACTAAACCCGGTTTGCCAGTTCGGATCGGTGAAATTTGGGATGAGCGGCTGTCTGGTGGCGCAGCAAACTTGGACTTGGGGTGCGAGGCCGGCTAAGGCTAGCAGGTGAAAAATGCCGTGGCTGAGGTGGGCGACAAGCACGGCGGCGGATTCAATTTCTGTGCGATCGGACAAACGCTCCAAACGGCTCAAGTGTTCGCCCAGCAACCAAAAGAGTTCTTCTTGGGGCTCATCGGAAAGGGCGCTGGCGATCGCCAATTCGGCCAGATATTGCGCGGCGGAGAGTTTTCCGAAGTTGCGGCTCAAACCCGGATGGGATTGTACCGTGTCGGCTTGGGTAATTTTGTCGAGCGATCGGCCTTTGGCAATTAGCAATTCGTTAACGACAAATAACTCGCTTCTACCGCCGATGGTCGATCGTTGTTTGCGAACACCCGGTGCTACGGCTCGAATTAAGCCGAATTCCCGCGTCAAAATTGTCAGCACTCGATCGGATTCGCCGATGGGCGCACTCTTGAGATTGATTCCAGTTGCTTTGTAAGTTCGAGTCACTCGATTTTAGATTTTAGATTTTAGATTTTAGATTTACCAGGAAAGTAGCAAAAACAGTCCGCGACGCAGAACTTTTATTAGATACTCGTTACCAGGCAGAGCCTGGTAACGCAGATCCGGAGGCTCTGCCTCCTAATCCCAGCCGAGGCAGAGCCTCTAAATATGGATTCCCAGGCAGAGCCTTGGAACCAGTTAATTCCCCATTAGCCATGACCAATTAGGCCTTGCTAATAACTAATAACTAATGACTAATGACTTTTATCTAAATTATCGCGCTGGCGGAGTAATTCGGGGCCGCGAGAAGTCCCCAAACGAGTTGCCCCAGCTACTACCAAATCTAGAGCTTGTTCATGAGTACGAATTCCGCCGGCCGCTTTAATCCCAATCCGTCCCTTCGTAACTTCCTTTAGCAGTCGCACATCGTCAACTTTTGCCGGGCCAAAAAAGCCTGTGTTGGTTTTGATGTAAGCTACACCAGCTTCCATACAAATCTCAGCCGCTAATTGTTTTTCAGGATCGGAAAGGAGCGAACTTTCGATAATTGCTTTGATGGTGAGATTAGTTTCTTCGCAAATTTGGGCTAATTCCCGGTGGAATTCGTCGATTCTTCCAGCTTTCAACAATCCTAAGTTAACAGAGACATCTAACTCTACTGCTCCATTATCTGCAGCTTCTAGAGCTTCGTAAATTTTCACCGTTGAAGTCGAAGCACCGGTGGGAAAACCTATAACTGTACAGACTTTGGGACGTTTGCCGTGCAGCAGCTCAACTGCTTGTCTGACGTAGGCGGGATACACGCAAACTGTGACAAACCCAAATCTCTCTGCTTGTTGGCAACAGTATTCTACTTGCTCTGGCGTAGCGGTGGGGTCGATCAGGCCGTAGTCGATCAAGGGGGCAATATCGATGTCTGCCTGGTTTGCAGCCATTGCTGTTTTTTCTCCGAAGTAACTACTTCCTTATTATGTAGGGAATTTACCAATCTTCGACCGAAAGCAGCCCGGGTACAACCCCTCTGAATTCATCCGTGAGGTCGCTTTCTCCAATTCTCCAATGGATTGACTTTACTCCGGCCCCGACTGAGTACAAATACTCGATGTGCAGGTATTAACTCTGGTAGGAATTGGTTTACCAATTAATGTCAAAAAAATAATATTTTTGTATCTGCCTTTAGATACATTTTTTCTCTTTCTTTAGGTATACTTTGTTAAAAAGAGTTGCGGTAGAGCCTGCGCCAGCTATGCTATGGCAGAGCCTGGTAGCGTCTGCTGTTTTTACTCTTAGTAGTGCTTTAAAAATATAAAAGCCAGTGCCAAGCATGAATCATTTAGAACTCGAAAAAGAAATTGGGAAAATGGCTATAGCGATGATGAGTCGCAATAGTTTAATTGGTAAAGATTTGATTGCGGATCTCAGAGGGCGGCTGTCTGTTGACAGTTTAGCTGCTTTGATGATTGTCAGTATGGAGCGTTTGATTTGGTCTGACTGCGAGTCCGTGATCTGGAGTTTGAGTTATTTGATTCCTGCTGACGTGATGGAAGAAATTCGCCGGATTACTGCGCTGGTTGTCTGCCAGCGGTTGATGGGCAAGGGTTTTGTGTTGGGGAAAGATTTTAGTATTGATGGAACAGGCCAGTTGATGTTGGGTGAGAATGCTAAAACAGCGGTTGTGGTTGCTTGAATTGGGCAAGCAGAAGTTGGATCTATTAGCAGTATGAGATTTGCAGTTGGACTTTGGGCGCTCTAGCACTCTTTGTGTGACTGCAAACCTAATTTGGGATGCGGTAATAGTGGCGTGATTCCGGCTGATGTGAGATTCGCAGCAGCTTCAATAAGCGATGAGTGCGGTTAGCTAAAAGAGCTTTTTACTAGAGGAAAATAGTTAGTTTCGACAGCAAATTGTTGAGGTTGTTACTGGTCCTGTGTACGGGCAATCGCTATGTATCAAATGTTTCAGATTTTTAGTGGAATTACAGTTTTACTCCAGGTATGGTTTCATGTAGAATCATCCCTAAGATAGATACAAAATATTATGAACTTAATTCAAAACTTGGAAGCGGCTTGGTATTACCATCTGGGTTCGCGCCACCTCGAAGCTAACGATGATCATGGTGCTCTGGCAAACTTTAACAGAGCTTTGAAGTTGCAATCAGATCATTATAAGGCTTGGTTCGGTCGAGGTATGGCTCTAGGGAAATTAGAACGGCACTTAGAGGCGCTGAAGAGTTTTGATGAGGCCTTGGCGGTGGAGCCGAATGCGAGCTTTGGCTGGCACAACCGGGCTATTGCTTTAGGAAAGTTGGGCCGCTGGTTGGAGGCTCTCAACAGTTTTGATCGGGCTCTGGAGTTCAGTCCGTGTGCGGCGAGTATTTGGCACAACCGGGGACTGACACTGATCGATATGGGGCTTTACGAGAAGGCGGTTCTGAGTTTCGATCGCTCTTTAAATTTATACCCGGAGGCTGCTTGGGCGTGGTACAACCGAGGTAATGCCTTGTTGGAACTCAAGCTTTACTATCAGGCGCTCAACAGTTTTGACCGGGCGATCGAGTTTAACCCAGACGACGCAAAGGCTTGGTACAATCGCGGTATAGCTGCCCACTCAATGGGACTTTACAAACAAGCAGTAGCTAGTTTTAGCCGATCGATCGCTCTACAACCGGGCAGAGCCGAAGCTGTGGGCGAACGGAGAGTTGCGTTAGAGAAATTAGTAGGTTTAAATCAGAGAAATGCCAAGTTTACTCCCACATCTGAGCGTCCCTTGGAAGATTATTTAATTTGGTACAACCGGGGTGTGGAATTGGCGCGAAAAGGCTGCTACTCTGAGGCTATTGCTTGCTACGAAACAGTCTTAGAAATAAATCCTGATTTTGCTAACGCTTTTTACAATAAAGCTTGTTGTTATGCGCTACTGGGATTTGCTGATTTGGCCCTTGACAATTTGCAGCGGGCTGTTGAGTTGATCCCTAATTTATACCGAGAGCTAGCTTTAGCTGACTCTGATTTAAGCTGCATTTGGAAACAAGAACGTTTTGAAGCGCTAATCCAAGGTTGATTTTAAAAAAAAATAGCTCCCCCCATTGGCGAGCTATTTTTTTTGTGGCGCAAATTCGATCGCCCTCAAGAATATTTCTGCGATCTTTGCTATTGCACAGAAACTCGGATCGAGGGCTTGACCGGCCTCTTGGCAACTACGATTACCCGGTAGATGCCGGACTCGGGAAGTTGAGCAAAAGTTTGACCTTCACCTTGATCCAGGAGTTGTCCCGACGGAGATTCGATCGCCAGATCTAGATTTTTGTTGCTAGCTGTCACCCTAATTGTCTGTCCCTGCTTGCCTTGAACCGTGATCGGCTGGATTTGGTAGCCAGACATTTTAAGTTTGACTGTGGCTTGTTTTTCCCTGAAGGCTATGGGAATTGCGCGATCGGGCCTATAAGTCCACTTAGCGTTAAAATCGCGTCCGAGTACAAAGCTGGTGGTTTCACCTTTCGGGGTAACTCGCACGCGGTAGATGCCTGACTCTGGCAACTGGCCAACCCACTGATTGTCTGATTTTTCAATAACCCCCATATTTTCACCATTGGGACTGTACAGTTCGGCTGTCAGTTGTCCCGCCCACAGGGAGAGAGTGAGTTCTCGCCCTTTGATGCCTTCAAAAATATAGGTGGTGGGTTGGTTGATGGTTTCTCGGATTTCCGAGGTTGACATTCGCTCGATCGGTTCGAGGTTGGGAACTGATTCAGAGGTAACAGGTTTGTTAAGGGTTTCTGTAATTTCCGAGGCAGCCATCAGCTCGCTCGGCGCAATTTTGGGGGCTACTGGGCTGGCAAATACTGATTTTGCCGTCATCATGAGTAGCATTCCAGTCAGTAAAATTAGTTTTTTCATGTCGCACTTCCGAGGGGGGTAAGGAATTGTATATGGTTACTTGTGTTTGCCTGTTTTCACCGGATTAAATCGGGCGATCGCACAGAGGCTACAGGAGCATATAGGCTACTACTTAGCTCCCGTACTTGCACAAAACCTGCGGGTAGCAAGTTGGCAGTGCGGGAGCTAAGTAGTAGCCTTAGTTTGTCGGGACATTTTAATGATACTCCTTACGCATAATATCATCAAAGAATATTAGTAATTTGGTCTAGGAAAATTAAAGCTTTTTCCGAGGATCTTCTTGCTAAAGAAATGCCCATACCTAAAAAACGCGGTGTCTGGGGTTCAGGCTCTGCCTTGCTACTAGAAAGCCGGTAGCACCCCCACGGGGTGACAGCCCCTAGTTTTACTTTGTTTTTAACGAGCGCCTAATTATCTAGGGCGCTGCAAACCCCACCTTACCATATTTGTAGCGTGTTAAACTCTTTTTTCCGTAAGTTTTGAACCTGTTTATTTGGAGGGCGGATTTAGTTATTTTTTCCGATCAAAACGAGTTAATAACTCCAAAATCCGCCCTCCCACCTGATGTTAATTCATCTTACGAACCTGCCAGGATTTTTAGGTAAGCTTGTACTGTGTTGAACAAACCCATTTCTAGGGCTTCCGCAATTAAAGCATGACCAATTGATACTTCTAGTATATCAGGAATAGAGCAAAATTTAGCTAAGTTTTGCAAATTTAAATCATGTCCGGCATTCACTCCCAAACCTGCTGCTTGGGCGGCTTGAGCGGCTAAAACATATTGTTGAAAAACAAGCTCTACTCTACCTTCGCGAAAAGCACTCGCGTAGGGTTCCGTGTACAATTCTACTCTATCGGCTCCAACTTCTTTTGCTAGCGGCATGAGAGCAGCATCTGCGTCCATAAATAAGCTGACTCTGATGCCATTGTATTTTAATTTTTCAATGATTGGTAAGAGGCGATCGCGATTTTCGGGAATATTCCAACCGCTATCCGATGTTAGCACGTCGGGAGCGTCCGGGACTAAGGTACACTGAGCCGGTTTTACGTCGCAAACTATATCCATAAATGGCGGCTGAAACGGATTTCCTTCGATGTTAAACTCAACGGTTAGCATTTTAGCTAATTCGTAAACATCGGCAGCTTTGATGTGCCTTTCGTCGGGGCGGGGATGGACGGTAACGCCGTGAGCTCCGGCAGCAATTACTGTTTTTGCGGCTTCGGTAACGCTGGGGATGCCGATATTTCGAGAGTTTCTGAGGAGGGCGATTCTGTTGATGTTGACGCTGAGTTTTGTCACGGGATGTTACTCTTTAAGGTTGATGCTACTATATTAATCGCTTTCGGTACGAAACTTTGAGCCTATGGCGGTAGTGTTGGGGTGTTATCCAAGTAAAAATTAGCTTCTGCAAGCGGTAAACTTTCTGCAAAAAAAACCTCAGCTATTTGCTGTTTTGCTGCCAAATCTTCAAGATTGGTAACGCAGAAAAGTGGTGCGACGCGATCGACTATTTCGGGCGGAAAATCTCGGCTGAAATATTTTAGTCCAAAGTCGTATCTGTGGGGACGGTAAATCATGCCCAGTAGTTCGACTAAGGGTAGAAGCGTCCAATTGTGATAGTTGCCGATCGCATCTACTAAATGTTGGCGATAAATCTCTTTTTTTACTAGAGGTTGCAGCAAATCAAAAACGATTTTAATTTCGTTAAATCGGGTTTGCATTTGGGATAAATGCTGGTTTTTATCCAAAGGTGGCGGTACAATTAGATTAGCTTTGTCAAAGGCGATCGCGACTTGTCCGTGTCTCTCTATTTCCAAAAAATCGTTGCGGCTGGTGCGCCGGAAAACGGCAAAATCAATTAGCAAAAATGGCGGGGTTTCTTTGATCCGCCAGAAGCACTGCGATTGACCGTGCCAAGCGGGTTCGGTAACTCGATATTTGAGTTCTATTTCGCCAATTTCTGCGAGGGTTTTTTCAACAATATCAAATGTTTCTTCCACGCAGTTATCTTCAACCACAACGGCAATATCGAGGTCTGACCACTCGTCTGTGTATCCGTGGGCTGCTGAACCTCCTTGCCACAAAGCGAGAACAAAATCTAAAGGTTGTAAGGTAGAAACAATCTTTTCGAGAATGATTTGTCTCATGGAATCAAGCTATACTGTTTGTTTTCCCTGGCTTGCACAAGTTTAACAAACGATCGCGTGTTGAGATTGCTCCGCGACAGTTCTCCGAGCAGTTGCTAATGCTTCCGGTTGTGTACTGCTGCCAAAAATTACACGGGAAGCTGCAAGGGAAAGTGGCAATCTTTGGGAAAGCGCGATCGCCCGCGATTGAAAATCAATCTTAAATTGTCAGAATCAGAAACTTGTCCGCTGTCCGGTAACATGAGAAAGGATTAATTTTTAACAGCGCGGCATGGCTACTATTTGGGAACTCGACTTTTACAGCCGTCCAATCATAGACGAGCGAGAGAAAAAAAAATGGGAAGTGTTGATCTGCGAAAGCCCGCTGAATGTAGGCGACAAGGCCGAATCTCTGTTTCGCTACTCGCAATTCTGCTCCAGTTCTACCGTGAATTCCCTGTGGCTGGCGGGTGCAATTAAAGAGGCGATCGCCGCAGCACCGAAACGACCCGAAAAAATCCGCTTTTTCCGCCGCCAAATGGCGAACATGATTACCAAAGCCTGCGATGACTTGGACATCCCCGCCGCCTGCAGCCGCCGCACCCTCGCCCTCAGCCTGTGGCTGGAAGAACGGATGCAAAACGTTTATCCCGCCGAACCGGGCTATCAACCGGTTGTGAACCCAAGTGTTCAATTTATACCCGAAACGCCAGTTGCCCTGCCGGATGCTTTAATCGGCGAAAAATGGGCGTTTGTGAGTTTGCCGATCGCAGCTTTTGACGAAATGTCCGAGTGGGATATCGGATTTGGCGAAGCTTTCGGCCTGCCGATGACACGCCTCGCCCCAGAAACGCAAATTCCGGGACTAATTATCTACTCGTCGAGAGCAACGGCTTTGGCAGGTTGGATGTCGGGGTTGGAGTTGGCTTTTCTGAAATTTGAGAGCGGCCCACCTGCTAGGCTGGTATTAGATACGGGAGCTAACGATCGCTGGATTTTAGCTAATCTCAGAGACGCAGCAACTGAGAGAGAAGCGAAAGGATTTGAAGCCGCTAAAAAGCAAGCAAAAAAAGTACATTTCTTAGCAATTCAGTCAAATCCCGAATCGGAATCTTTTGCAGGATTTTGGCTGTTGCACGAACTAACTATTTAGTCGTTCGCTTGGCAATAACTGATATGTGGCAGCATTCTCAATCAAATTTAAGTAACCGGGTTTTTTTAGGAAAAATCTCGGCTTTCAGAGCTGAAATGCAGCAAGAAAGCCGGTTTCTGACCACAGCCAAAAACGGATACCGTGCCACGTACTCCTGTCGTGGAGAGATCAAAATTTTAGATTCTAGTTCAAGTTCCCAGATTCATCTGTGGAGTAAATCTAAAACCTAAAATCTAAAAGCTAAAATCGACTGGCGCGATTGGCAAGATGGAAACAATCACAAATGCGTACAATCTTTTTATCGCCCATTCCAGCAGTTTCCCCAAAGAATCTAAATGTAGACCCGTGCACCCAATCCATATCCAGTAAGTTATTGCCAATTCTTTAATCGAAAATCGAAAATCGAAAATCGAATCGCCCATTACCAACCACCCAGAACAATGACCAATCACCAATCAGCAGAACAACTGTTAGAACTAGCCACCAAAGCAGGTGCAGAAGCTGCTGAGGTATTGGAATCGCAATCGCTCTCACGGCCGGTCTTTTTTGAAGCAAACCGCCTCAAACAGCTAGAAACCGCCCAAGCAGAAGGCATTGCACTGCGGCTGTGGCGGGATGGGCGGCCCGGTTTGGCGGTGGCCTACGGGCCTGTGGAACTACAAATTTTGGTGGACAGAGCGATCGCGCTTTCGCAACTTAACGAACCGGAAACCATCGAACTCGGCACCGGTGAGAAAGTTGTTTATCCCGATCTCGGAGTGTCAGTGTCGGCCGAACAGCTAGTAAACTGGGGCAAAGAGGCGATCGCGATCGTCCGCGAAGCCTATCCAGAAAGCCTCTGCACCGCCGAACTCGACTGCGAAATCGAGAGTACCCGCTTGGTGAACACCAAAGGTTTAGATTCGAGTCACACCGACACTACCCTCAGCGGTTACTTATCAGCAGAATTAGTGCGGGGCGAAGATTTCCTCAACATTTGGGAAGGCGAAACCGAACGCGGTACTCTCGACTTAAACACCAGCGCCAAGCGGGTTTTGCAACGTTTGGAATGGGCGAAAGACAATGTAGCACCCCCCACGGGCCGCGTGCCGGTGCTATTTACAGCCAAAGCAGCCGATTTACTGTGGGGGACTGTGTGTGCCGCGTTGAACGGCAAACAGGTACTCGAAGGCGCTTCGCCTTGGAACGATCGATTAGGCCAACAAGTGACATCGCCGCTTGTCACCCTCTCGCAGCAGCCGGATATCGGGCCCTATAGCTGTCCTTTTGACGACGAAGGTACTCCCACTCGGGCGATCGTGTTTATCAACAGCGGAGTGTTGCAGCTATTTTATACCGATCGCACCACCGGTCGAGCCTTGGGTAGCGGCACCACCGGCAACGGATTTCGCCCGGGTTTAGGCAGCTATCCGACGCCGAGTTTGTTCAATGTTTTGATTAAACCAGGTTCGCTGTCGCTACTCGATTTAATCGCTCAATTAGACGACGGAATTGTAGTCGATCAAATGCTTGGTGGGAGTGCCGGAATTTCCGGCGATTTTTCAATTAACGTCGATCTCGGCTACCGAGTCAAAAAAGGTCAAATAGTCGGCAGAATTAAAGACACAATGGTAGCCGGAAACGTTTACAGCGTCCTCAAACAATTAGTAGAATTGGGAGGAGACTCCGAGTGGAACGGTTCTTGCCACACACCATCTCTAATTGTAGAGGGATTGTCCGTCATCGGCAAGAATTAAAAGCCGTTGGCAGTTGTTAGTTGTTAGTAGTCATCAATCATCAGTTAACAGTCAACAGTCACCAATTCCCAATTCCCACACATAATATGCGTATTTGTTTTATCGGCGATTCTTTTGTAAACGGTACTGGCGATCCAAAATGTCTCGGTTGGACAGGACGGATTTGCGCTGCCGCTTGCGGACAAGGACACGATATTACCTACTACAATTTAGGAATAAGGGGAGAAACCAGTGCCGATATAGAAACTCGTTGGTTTAGCGAAGTTTCTTGCCGCTTACCTCACTACAGCGACGGTCGAATCGTATTTTCCTTTGGCGTCAATGACACTCACCTAGAAAAAGAAAAAAATCGCATAGAAGTTGAGAAATCAATTGAAAATGCCCGAGCTATTCTCACGTCAGCTAAAGAAATATTTCCATTATTAATGGTAGGGCCACCGCCAGTTATCGATGCCGATCGCACAAGCCGGATTGCCAACTTATCCGAACAGTTTTCTCAAGTTTGCAGCGAGTTAAACGTGCCCTATCTAGATGTTTGCACCCCGCTGCAAAAATCGGAAATTTGGAAAAAAGAACTTACCGAAAACGATGGCTCCCATCCCGGTGCCGCCGGTTACGCTGAATTGGCTAAAATAGTTCACAATTGGAGCGGTTGGAAGGCTTGGTTTAAAAATATCAATATATCAGACCAAGAAACAGTAACGCTGTTCCGAGCAGTCGGAAAAAAAGAAATGGAACTGATTAAAGAAAGCGATTTTATGGAATTTCCGCCGCGCTTATCTTTTCAGCCTACTTTTTATCCCGTGCTTCAAAAAGCCTATGCCATACAAGTCGCGCGAGATTGGAATACAAAAGATGCAGCTTCGGGATATTTCGGCTATGTTACCTGCTTTCGAGTGGCGGCAGAATTCTTAAAAAAATATCCGGTTCAAACTGTCGGCAGTTCGATTCATCAAGAATATTGGATTCCGGCAGAAGAATTGGTAGAATTTAATCGCAATATAGTTGGTAAAATTGAAATTTTTGCTGAATATCAACCCTAAACTAGGAGCGAAAGATGCTAGAATTTAATCAATTTTAAGTAGTGAGTTTTGACCGCTACGGCACTCTGATAGATGGGGAAAGGGGAATACTGCTAGTCTTGACACAATTGCTGTCAAGTCGCGAAAGAGATTTGGGTAAATCGGCGACACGACAAAACAGGATTTGGGGCGACACTACCTGCCAGTGGCCAGCCCGACTTGGAAGTAGCGGATTTGAAAACATTGGTGGAGGCTATAGGGTAAAAAAATCGCCGATTAACGCAGATTTATAAAATTCATTTGCGTTAATCTGCGTGCATCTGCGGTTAAAAAATCCATCCAATCCTAAATGAAAGCGAAATTATGTGCTGCAAACCGAGAGAAAATTCTATGATTGGACAAATTTGCTCTATTTTCCCACAAACTCAGTACCAGCGAGATTGCCGTTAACAGAGTCGAAGAAGTTGAAAATTTCGATGTCGTTAGCTGGAGGAGCAAGCCTTATAAAAAATTTCGGAATAACTCCTGAAGTCCTGCGGTTTTTACTTCTTCGACGTTGGCACCAATCCGTTGATAGAACCTATTGTCATACGTTACAGGATTTGAACCTCCTTGAATAGAGAATATAACTACAGCTTTTTGATAATAATTTATCAATCTGATACTTTTACCAATGCGATCTTTTACAGATTGCTCAATGGGTTGAGACTGTACTTGTTGTATCAGCCATCTAAAGAAATTATCAAGATTTCCTTGAAGTCTGACAGATTCGTGTTCTATTCCAGTAATCCAAAAATTTCCATATTCTCTACTTGGAATACGGTATAAGTTTTCTACCCTCTTGGCAGTGGCTTCAGTATCTGCAACCCCAACACATACATAACCCATCGCTTTAGGCGAATGATTAGCCATAGCAGTAAGAGTTTTTATTATCTTATCGAAGCTATCTTGATCGAAATCTCCTCTTCCATCTAGCTTCGTAAAACCTTGCTTAAAATCATAAAGAGTTTGCTCAATTTTAGACTGTGTGAGTAACGTTTCAAACTCGGTCAACCAACTATCAGTAGCAGGATCTATTGTTTCTCTAACTTTAAAGGTATTGCTGATCATACCTTTCACAGCCGATATATTTTTATTCTTGCTAGTAGCACTCCAGTTACCACCTCTAGTAATCTTGATGTACTCTCCTATATTCGTCAATTTAGTAATGAGTTCTGGGGAATTTATAACTTCCATATTGTCAACAAACATTAGTTCATAAAAACTCAAAAAAATTACTTGAAAATAACGCGGAAGACTTTGAATATTTGGTTGTTCAAATATCAATTCACTGAACTTACATCCCGACTCTTGCAATACTTTGCGAATCTGGTCATATACCTTGACAAAGCGTTTTCTGATTGTATCGGAATTGACTTTCTGAAGGGCTCTTTCTATTTCCTCTTGCTTAGAGCTTTCCTTTAAACCATAAAACTCGTCTAGCACATCAGAACTGCTTCTCGGCACTTCTGGGTATAATGCCATATATGCAACAATATCAGCTACTATCTCTTCATCCTTAGATTCTCTTACCATTTCCTTAGTTAAAATATTATTTTTCATCCAGAAAATGTTATCAATTTTTATGCCATATTCTAGTTGTTTATTGGTAATACTTATAGTTTTCATGTCGTTGAGAAGCAGTATATCTGAAGCCGAGGTATCAGTTCTTATTTCACTAGATATCTTTCGGACTAGATCGGGATAGTAAGCTGTTGCTCCGGATGCTCTAAGTTCTTGCCTCGATAGATATTTACCATTTGAGTTAATCCTTCTAAATACCTCATCAATTTTTTCCTCAGCATCAAAGGAGTAAACGGAAAGAGGTAACACATAACGTAATTGCTCAACCCCCTTGACAAGAGAACGAGATAGACATTAGATAGAGGAATGAAAAAACTCCCTGACCTAAAA
>NZ_JAUBQM010000208.1:0-1021 GCF_036701245.1 Microcoleus sp. Pol14D4 | reverse complement strand
GTAACTGCTCAATAACCGCTGGTTGGAGTATCTGAGCTAAGTAGTCCCAGAACGCGAGCCAATAAACTTATTTCTCTCCTTGGCACTTTGGCTTCAAATATGATTTAATGAAAATATGCAAATTCCTGATTTAGCTATTGACATTCCCTCTGGAGAAATCACTCCCTTAGTTAGCTCACTGCTGAACATCATCGCTCATCAGCAACAGATGATTGAGAGCCAACAGGAGAGAATAGTGAAGCTAGAACAAGATGTGACCAAACTACAGGCAGAAGCCCAAAGCCTTAAAGCTCAAATCTTGGCGGCTAAAAAACTTAAGGGAAAACCTAAGATTCAACCCAGCACCCTTAATCAAAAAGAAAAAAAAACCATTGACCTTGAAAAGCGACCTGGTTCTTGGAAAAGGAGTAAAAAAAACCAGGATTTAGTAGATGAAGAAAGAGTAATTGAACCTCTTGAACTCCCAGAGGGAGCTCGGCTCAATGGGTATAGACAATATGACGTGCAAGATGTGATTATCAAAAGGCATAGTATTCGATTTTTACTTGCAGAATACATTACCACCGAAGGCAAGACAATAGTCGGGAAATTGCCCAAAGAATATCAGGGACACTATGGGCCAACGTTAAAATCATTTATCTTATACCAACACCATCAATGCCGAGTACCACAGAACTTAATCGGAGAACAGTTAAGAGAACTAGGCATAGATATTTCCACTGGTCAAATTAATCGACTCTTAGTAGAAGAAAAAGAAGCATTTCATCAGGAACAAAATCAAGTCTTACAAGCAGGGTTGCAGACAGCAAAGTATATTCATACTGATGACACAGGAGCCAGACATCAAGGAAAGAATGGCTATTGTACAGTCATGGGCAACGATTTATTTGCCCACTTTACTACAACCGATAGCAAAAGTCGGCAAAACTATCTGCGAATTCTCAGAGGTCCCTACACCGATTTTATACTGAATCAATATTCTCACAGTTACCTGATTGCACAAGAACTAGCAGCCTGTCAC
>NZ_JAUBQM010000071.1:0-36198 GCF_036701245.1 Microcoleus sp. Pol14D4 | reverse complement strand
ATTTTAAAGTCCCAAAAGCCTTTCGATCCTAATTATTTGACTGCTACCCCTTGACAGGTCAAGACAGTATCTACAGGATTTATCAGGCTTGATATTTTTTCAGAATAGCAACTTTTTCGGGGAAGATTTCGATCGCCATTTTGTCGTCATAACGAGTCGCGAGCGATCGCCTCACCTCGCCCAAAAACAGCGGCTGCGACAGCCCAGGTTCAGGATGTACAACTGTACGAACCCGGATGGTCATGTAGTCTCTGCCCCGCCCAGAGCGCCCTGGAGAGTACAAATCCGCAGCCGCTTGCCGCATCGTTGCTTCTAATTCCGATTCGGTGATCGTAGGTGGCACAGTAACTACTGTTTGAGCGCCGCCAGTATCGTAAACTAAAGAATAGCGCACCGCACCTGGAATTTCTGTGCGGGAAAACAGTCCCAAACCGAGACCGAATATACTGGCAGCAATCACGCCCATAAAGCTTGTCACTCCTACCAATCGGAAGCGAAAACCCCATTTGAAGATAAATGCTATAACAGTTAGAATAGCCAAGGCTACTGTTAGAATTCCCGCCCATTGGGCGTACATTAAAAGGTTAGAATTTACGCTCATTTGTCAATTTGGTAATTGGTCATTTGGTCATTTGTCATGAGGCGTTTCGGGCCACAAGCAGATAAGTCATCATATCGCCTTTCCCCTTCACCGGAATCACGCCGCGCTCCTCAAAAACGTACTTATTCCGCAGGCGCTCGTAGGTAGCAACTGTCACCTGAATGCTGCCGGGGACGCCTTGAGATTCCATCCGGGAAGCTGTATTTACCGTATCTCCCCACAAATCGTAAGTAAATTTTTTAGTACCGATTACCCCAGCTTCTACCGGGCCTGTGTGGATGCCGATGCGGATGCTGAGCGGCTGACCTCCCTTGGTACGCATCTTTGTCATTGCTGCTAGAATGTCGATCGCCATTTCAGCGATCGACTCGGCGTGGTTGTCGCTGGGCGTCGGCAAACCGCCAACCACCATATAAGCATCGCCGATCGTCTTAATTTTCTCAAGTCCGTAGCGCTCGGCCAACTCGTCAAAAGCCGAAAAAATCTCGTTGAGCAACTCCACTAACTGGGCCGGGGACAAATGAGCCGAAAGCTTAGTAAAACCGACCAAATCGGCAAACATCACTGTTACCTCAGCGAAACTGTCGGCGATCGTACTTTCCCCGTGTTTGAGGCGCTGCGCGATCGCCTTCGGTAAAATATTTAACAGCAAACGCTCCGACTTTTCCTTTTCCTCAGCCAACTCCCGTAAATACGCCTGCTCCTTATCCCGCAGGCGCTTCTTTTCCAGACAAGCGCTAATCCGAGCTTTGAGCAATACCGGATTGAACGGTTTAGAAAGATAATCCTCCGCCCCCAACTCTATACATCGGACGATACTGTCGATATCGTCCACCGCCGAAATCATAATCACCGGGATGTAGCGCAACTTTTCGTCCGCCTTCAGATTTTCCAGCACCTGATAGCCGTTCATTTGCGGCATCATAATGTCTAGAAGAACCAAATCAAAAGGCTCTGTTCGCAACATTTCCAGAGCTTGGAGACCATCTTCAGCAACACTCACCACGTGACCTTGACGCTGAAGTCGGCGGGCCAGCAAATCGCGGTTTACCTCATTGTCGTCAACAACCAGCACGCTGCCCTCGTCACCTTTCATGTCATAGCCTCTTTCAGAAGCGTTTCAATTTTACTCAAAAGTCGGGGAAACTCGACCGGTTTGGTGTCGTAGTCGTTGCAGCCGGCCGCCAGACACTTTTCACGATCGCCCGCCATTGCGTGAGCAGTCAGCGCAATCACCGGAATCGCGCTCGTTTCAGGAGCCGCCTTAATTTGCTGCGTTGCTTGCCAGCCGTCGAGAACCGGCAGACTCATATCCATCAGAATCAAATCGGGTACTTTCGCGAGCGCCATCGACACTCCCTCAGCACCGTCAACAGCAATAAAGACCTCGTGTCCCTTGCGGGCCAGACGCCTGGAAAGCATATCCCTGTTCATTTCGTTATCTTCGACCAACAGGATTTTAGCCATTGGTGTTCTCCTTGCCTTTCGAGTCGTACCTGCGATCGAACCTGTTATTGACTATAGAGCGAACATCGCGCAACAAAGTATCGCAACTGTAGACTCCCTTTTGTAGCACCCGCTCGACGTAGCCGTTTAGCTGCTGGCTTTCGGCCGGTGTCAAGTTTTTCCCCGTGATCACAACAATCGGTATAGGATCTCCCGAATGGGATTTGCGAAGTTCCCCGATCAACTCAAAACCATCCATTTCTGGCAACATCAAATCCAGTAATATCAGGTGCGGGCGAGCAACTTTTAGCCGATCGAGAGCAGCGCGTCCGCTGTCAGCTTCCGTTACTGCCCAGCCTTGTGTTTCTAGTACGCATCGCAGTATTTCGCGCGTGGCAACGTCATCTTCCACAATTAGAATCTGACAGGTCAAATTGTTACTTGCAACACCGTCTTGGTCGCGTCGGTACTTGTTCAACAAGGCAGCCAGCCGTTTGCCGTCCACTGGTTTGGTGAGGTAGTCCGAAGCACCCAATGCAAAGCCGAGGCTTTTGTTGCCCACAAAGGATAGCAGGATTACGGGAATTTCGGCAAGGTCAGGATCGGCCTTCAGCGCTGAGAGTACCGCCCACCCGTCCATTCCGGGCATGATCACGTCCAGAGTAATGGCGTCTGGCAGTAGTTGCTTAGCGAGCCGGAGAGCTTGCTCGCCACTGCCGGCAACTTCTATGTGCAGTCCTTGGCGAGTGAGGGCGCGCTGGATTAAATCCCGCGAGATCGGGTCGTCGTCCACTACCAGCACCGTGCCGACAGCGGGGGCGTGCGGAGGGCTAGTGCTGTCGTTGACTTTGTTGGGGATTTCCGGCTGTTTGATGGCTTTCGGCAAGAGCACGGTGAAAGTGGTGCCTGCGCCCAAGGTGCTGCTGACCTCAATGCTGCCGCCCATCATCTGACAGAAGCGCTGGCTGATTGCTAGTCCCAAACCGGTGCCACCGTACTCGCGGGTAGTCGAGGCATCAGCTTGGGTGAAAGGTTGGAAAACTCGCTGCAATTGCTCTTGTGTCATGCCGATGCCGGTGTCGGCGACGCGGAAACTTAAAAATTCGGAGTTGGAAATTAAAATTTGGGAAGATTCCTCTTGATTTTTCATTTTTAATTGTTCATTTTTAATCCTTTCCACTCCGATCGCAATTCTCCCGTTTTGTGTGAACTTGGCAGCGTTGCTGAGCAAGTTAAGCAGCACTTGCCGCACTTTGGTCATGTCCGCGTGCATGGTGTCGAGGTTGTCTGGACAGTACACTTCTAGGGTATTACCGTTTTTCTCGACCAGCGGCCTGGCCGTGGCAACAGCACTTTCAATTAAGGTATGGATGTCGAAGGTTTCTAAGTAGAGATCCATTCGGCCTGCTTCAATTTTAGAAATATCTAGGATGTCGTCAATCAGGGATAGCAGGTGTTTGCCGGCGCTGCAGATTTTTTCGAGGTCGGGGACAGACTCGCAACTACCCAATTCTTCGGCTTCTTCTTTAAGCATTTCGCTGTAACCGATGATGGCGTTGAGGGGTGTTCTGAGTTCGTGGCTCATGTTGGCGAGAAATGTGCTTTTTGCCCGGTTGGCTGATTCTGCTGCTTCTAGGGCCAACTGCATGGCGGATTCTACCTGTTTGCGATCGGTGATGTCTTGGACTGTGCCTTCGTAGTACAAAACGCTGTCGTTTTCGTCGCAGATGCTGCGCGCGTTTTCGGAAATCCATATCTTGCTACCGTCTCGGCGGTATATTTGAGATTCAAATTTTGACACTTGGCCGCGCGCGCCCAATTGGGCCATAAACTCGGCGCGCCTATTGGGGTGAACGTAAAATTGACGGTTGATATCGGTGAGTTCGGCGAGCATTTGGGTACAGGATTCGTAGCCGTAAATTCTGGCTAGTGCGCTATTGCCAGTGAGGTAGTGCCCGGTCGGCGTTGTCTGGAATATGCCTTCGACTGCGTTTTCAAAGATGCTGCGGTATTTTGTTTCGGATTGTCTCAAGGCTGCTTCTGCTCGCTTGCGCTCTAGGACATTGGCGAGCATTTCTCCTACCATTTTTAGCTGTGTGGATATTTCGGTTGCTCGGCCTGCTATTTGCTTTATGCCCTCGAATCCGATAAATCCTACTAGGTTTTTACTACAAATTAGGGGAATAATTATCAGCGATTGAATATTTTTTATCTGTTTTTTTAATTCTAAATTATTTAGGGCAGCGCCCATCGAAGGTATTAAGGCGGTTGCTGTTTGATTGACTGTTTGGGATGGGGAATCTGTCTGGAATTCGGTTTTATTTTGACCGATAAAATAGGCTATTTCGGCGATTGCTGGGGGCGGGAGTTCGCCGATTTCTGAAATATAAAGGCATTCGGCGCGATCGAGTTTTTCTGCGATCCAAGGGATTTGTGCGATGTCTATTTGTTTGTAGGTGCTGTCTTTGAGTGCAGGAATGCCGTCAGCGCACCACTCGTAGGTTTTGTCGGCGCGGGTTTTGTCTTCTGATAACAGGTAGATGTAACTGCGGTCAAACCCGCTCAAGGTGGCTACCGCTTCCAGGGTTTGATCGATGCCTTTGTCTATTTCTGATAAGGGCTGGGTGATGAAATGGGTTGACAAACTGGCAATCAACTGAGCGAATTCTATTCGATACTGCAAAGATTGTTCTAGTTTTTTGAGTTCGGTAACGTCTCGAAAGCTCCAGACTCTACCGACTGTTTTCGCTCCGATTTTTGATGGCAACGAATTTAATTCAAGACTTTTTCCGTCTTTGAATTCTAATAATTCGCTGATTTTAGTATCTGAATCTACCGACACTTCGATCGCATTTTCGAGAAATCTTTGCGGGTACTTTAATTGTTCCCTGTCGAAGGGGAATCCTGTTTTGAGCGTGTTTTTGAGTGTACCCAAGGTCGATCGGCTCAACTTTCCTTGGCTGGCGGACAAACCCCACATCTCTAGAAATTTCTGATTATATTTACATATATTGCCGTTTCTGTCAACCGCCAGAATTCCTGCATCTGTAGATTTTAGAACTGCTTGCAGTATCGAGAGCGATTGCTTGTGTTCTCTAATCTCAAAAATGCCAAAAAACACCAAGACTGATATTTCGCTGCCCTCAACTGCGGGATGGAAAAAATAGGAAACGGGTAAAATCTTGCCGTCGCGAGACAAAAACTCGTCGTCCCAATTGCTGGAAGGTTGACTGGAAGCGATCGCCTCTTGTAAATCTAGTGTAGGTGCGATCGGCCTATCTTCACTCTTGCTGGGCGACTGTTTCGGAGCCGTCAAAACTTGGGATTTGTTGCCTTTATTTTGCTTCCCGATGCGCTCTAGCAGAGAAACGCCTGCAAGTTCCGATTCTCGCCACCCCAGCAAGCGTTCTGCCTCTGCATTCACCGAGATTACACAGCCCTTCGCGTCAAGGATACACAATCCTGCCCCCAAACTGTTGACAATCGCCCGCAGTCGATCGAATTCTGAAGCTGTTGGAGAGTCTTGAGGGGACTGGGGCGAGTCAGTTAAATCCTTTAATGCCACCGTCTCCAAGTTAAAACAATCTTCCTGCTGAAGTTCTTGCTGACTCTGAACTCGCTCATAGCTACAACTTACCTGCTCTAATAAAAGCTGCCACTGCTCAGCAGTGGGAGGTGGAGACTCGCCGACTAAACCGAGCTGTTCGAGTTGGCGCTGGAGGTGGGGGTGCATATTTTCTGGCGCTTTGTAAGCAACTTTCTACAGTATATCTTTTTAATTAATAGTATATATACGTAGGTATACCGTTAGGGGACAAGTACGGGATCGAAGTCTATCACAGGTTTTATTGAGAAGCCGAGGGATCGTGTCTCCTCTCCAAAATCTTTCAAACTGCCCTAATTATAAATTCTCCGAACTTTTAAGGTTGGTCAACTAACCAATCCTCTGAATGTCGGCAGCACGCTCAAAAATAATAATAATATCATCTTATCAAGTCAATACTCAGGAAAGTTTGGGTAACGATACTACAAGCTTACGCGGGGCAAGGCTCATAAAAAAGTCTAATTAAATTCAAGACAAGGGTGGATCTGACATTAATTTAATTATCCAGATTCAATCAATGTCAAGCGATAATCAGTCTTTGAGCTATAGAAAAACTGTTCGGAATATTAATCAAGTGAACTTAGCCTCAAAAACTAGGTTGCGGCAAAAAAACGATCGCGGACGAGGCTACTGGACAGGAAAATTTATTATTCCCATGCCAGCGGAAACGATTTCAGCACTTTTCGTATTTACTCATAAATTAATTAGGGTGATCTAACCCGTCTTAATCTTCTACCTCTATAGCAATTCTAAATTATTTGGAAATTTATTATTTCATCAGAAGGATGCGGGTAGGATTGGGAGGGGGGAGGATCTTACTAATAACCTAAAATTTCTATCTATAAAAACTTCTAAAAAACTAAGTTAATAATGTGAGGAATTATGTGCAAAATCTCCCGCTCGGCTAGCGAAATAATCAGCCAATTGGAGAGGCAAACAAAAGCTGCAAGCATCGAAAATAACTGTCAAAAAAAATATTAGTTGTCCGACTTTTCGGTTGAGATCGAAAGGTCTGTGAAAATAGCTGGCAGCCGAATGGTAAAAATAGAACCTTTATTCAACTCGCTTAATGCAGTAATGTCTCCGCCCATCATTTCGCAGAATTTCTTAGTAATCGTCAGCCCCAAGCCAGTGCCGCCGTACTTTTTAGTAGTTGAAGAATCGGCTTGCGTGAAAGGCTCAAAGATTCTGGCTAACTGTTCGGGACTCATGCCAATGCCGGTATCTTTGACCGTAAAAATGATCCAATCTTGAGCGGAAGATAAGAGAGACAAGCTATTTTCAGCTTGGCCACCTCCTCTATACGCTCCAAGTTTTTTGCCTTTCTTTGCAGCGTCGGCGGGGGTTTCGACGGATCGGGTAACGGCGAAGGTAATCGCGCCGGAGCAAGTAAATTTCGCGGCATTGCTGAGGATGTTGAGCAGAGACTGCCGGAGTTTAGTCAAGTCGGTCTGCATCGAGCCAATATCCTCGGGGCATTGTATTTCTAGCATATTGCTATTTTTGTCTGCCATCGGCGCGATCGTGGTTACTACTTGCTCAACCAGAGTTGAAATGGTGAATGTTTCGACGTGCAAGTCGGTGCGCCCTGCTTCTATTTTGGTCAAGTCGAGAATATCTTTAATCAGCGCGAGTAGGTGCTGACCGGCCGTGTTAATTCTCTGGAGGTCGTCGATGAACTCTTCGGCACCGAGGTCTCGGGCGTCTTCTTGCAGGATCTCGCTGTAGCCGATGATGGCGTTGAGGGGGGTTCTGAGTTCGTGACTCATGTTGGCGAGAAAAATGCTTTTCGAGCGATTTGCAGCTTCGGCGGCTACTGCGGCCCGGCGGAATTCTTCGGAACGCAAGCGTTCGGTGATGTCGGTGGTCATGATTAAAACGCACTGAGTGTTGCCGAGGTGGATGAGTTCCACTGACAGCAGCCAGTCGCGCACTTCGCCGGCTTTGGTGCGAATTTTGATTTCTTGGTTGCTGATCGAATTTTGTGATTGCAAAATCTGGGCGAGCCGCCCCCCGTCTTCTGAATTGACGAATATTCCTAAGTCGTTGGCGGTGCGGCCGATAAATTCATGCCGCAACCAGCCTAATGAGCGCAAAAAGCTTTCGTTGGCATCGAGGAAGCATCCGTCTGTGAGGGTGCAGATGCTGATGCCGACTGGGGAGGCGTGAAAAGCTTTGGAAAATCTTTCTTCTGAAGAACGCAGGGCGGCTTCGGCTTGCTTTCTGTCTGTGATGTCTTGGACGGTGCTGGTGATGTAGAGGGAGGTGACGGCGGCTTGTTCGTAGACTGTGCGGTTGCTGCCGTCGCGGAGTATGAGCCTGTAGTCGATGCTGTAAGGCCGTTGCTGAAATAAAGCCGCTTCGATCGAGGTTTTGACTAATTCTCTGTCTTCAGGGTGCACGTATTCCAAGAAGGCTTCCAGGCTGGGTTCAAAAGTTCCCGGTTCCTGTCCCAAGATGCGGTAAATTTCCTCTGACCAACGCAATTGCTGGGCGTTGCGGTCTAAGTCCCAGTTGCCTAGCTGGGCGATGCGTTGGGCGTTAGCGAGGCTGGCTTCGCTGGCGCGCAGGGAGGCTTCTGCTTGGTGACGTTCGGCGACGGTGGCAGCTAAGACTAAGCCGGTGACGGCGATGACGGCGATGAAGGCTTGCAGGGATAACAGTGCTTGGGGGATACTGCTGGCGTGCTTGAGGAAGGGGCCGCTGCCTCGGGCGATACCCCAAATTGCGAAGCCGCAGAGGATGAGGTTGGAGAGGGCCGTGTAGCGCTGACCGAATCGAAAGGCAGCCCAAACTACGAGCGGAAATGGTAAGTATTCGAGGGGATAGCGGGCGTAGGCGGCGCGGGTGCGGGAGCAGAAGACGAGCCAGCCGAGTGCTAGCAGCAGCAGCAGCCAAATCGCTCGTTCAGCTATCTGTTTGCGATGGGTGGGGACTTTGGGCAATTGTTGCCACGTCAGTAGCAGCGGGGCAACGAGCACAATTCCCATAGCGTCTCCCACCCACCAAGTCCCCCAAATCGTGCCAAAATTGCTCCACCTCGATAAACCGGTCAGGCATACGACGATGCTGCCGATGGTGGAGTTGATCAGGGTAGATCCCAAGGCTGCTAGTCCGACTATTCCTAAAACGTCTTTGAGCCGATCGAGCCTGGCGCTAAAGTTAATGCCCTGGAGTAGATAAGTTCCCGTCCACGCTTGCAAGGTTCTGGCGCCTGCCGAGATCAATGCCGTGCCGATGTTGGCCGACGGTACGCTCATACTGAACAGGAAGCCTCCGATCGCGATTCCCGGCCACAGTTGTCGCCCAAACAGCAGCAGGGCGACTTGGGCAATTCCTGCGGCTGGCCACATCGGGTAAATTTCTGAACTGAGGGTGAGGGTGGAAATGGCGAATTGCGACGCCCAATAGTAGACCAGGGCGATCGCGCCTACTGCGAGGAAGTACCGCCAGGAATGTCCTTTGATTGCATTAAGGAACTTTGTCTGCATGGTCGTTTGGGGAAAAGGTGGACGGTTTTTGGGATCTCAGTAGGTGGCACGGGACAGGCACGGGGTAGAGAAAATGTTTCTATTAGGTGATGGTAGGTCATGGGTGGTAGGTAGTGGGAGAAGCTTTTGAGCTAACTTTTTGTAGTGCCGTTGAGGGAGCGGTTTTTTTGTTCCCTCAACTCTGCCCATGAATTTCGGGAGTATCGCTTTTTTGTAAATATATCTCTAATGGCTAAGCAATTGGTTTGTAAATTTTTGGTTTTTGTTAAAATTTTATTACCGAGCGAGAGCGGGTGCCTTTTTGTGTCTGGCGATCGTAACTCTATTTACCCTAACATCTTGCTTCACGATCGATAATACCTACCATACCTAAAATACAAATAAGAGCGACGTAAAATCTCTGTTTTTACGTCAGTTTGGGGCAAGCAACACGGTTTCTGATTAGAAGTGCAGGCGCTCGTGATTTTCACTAGATTTTTAACCAATCAATCGAGACTTTCAGTCTTTCGCTCGAATACAGTGAAAGCGGATAATTTACAGACAATAAAAAATATTTTTTATTGTCTATTTCTCTTTGGCTGTTGCAATATCTAAGGTTAGTGTCAAACGATCTTGAGATTCTTTAAGAGCGTCTTGGGGGTTGCGGCCCAGAAGGGTTGCCTCTATGGCGCGACCGAGGTTCTCTGACAGGCGGGAGTAACCTGATATAATCGGTCGCGCTCTGGCTGAGTTCATTTGTTCTAAAAATACTCGCAAAACAGGGTTTTTTTCCACAAAGCTTTGATAAGCTTGGCTCTGTCTCGATTTTAAGTTAATGGGCAAATAACCGGTTCCCAATGCCCATGCTGTTTGGAATTCTTCACCTATAACGTATTCTAAGAATACTAGGGCTGCTCGCTCTCGTTCTGGCGAGGTTTTCATTAAAAATAGGTTTTCACCCCCTACAACGGCTGCGGGGCGTTTGAGAATCGGTAAAGGCATTGCTGCGTAGTCGATCGCGCTTTGCTGCAACTGTGCTAGCGTCCACGGCCCGGTGATTTGCATGGCGACTTTGCCGGCGATGAAGTTGTCGAGTTCGTAACCGCGTTCGGGTGCTGACAATATTGCTGAACCTTCTGTTAACAAGTCGCTCCACAATTCTAAGGCGGCGTGAGAACCGGGATTATCTATTTGGGGTACAGGACTTTGAGGTATTTCGCCTTTGAGTTCGCCGCCTGCGCTGAACATGAATGGCAGCCAGGTAAATACTGTCCATTCTCCCTTGCCTAGGGGGAGCACTATGCCGTGTTGGTCTGTGCGGCCGTCTCCGTTGGTGTCTTGCGTGAGCGATCGGGCTACTTGCTTTAATTGCGTCCAATTCTGCGGCACTTCTTTGATTCCTGCTGCTGCAAATAAGCTGGGACGGTAAAATATGGCGACGTTGTTTGTCGCTAGAGGAACTGACCAAGTGTGTCCGCCGAGTTCCATTGACTCGAACAGTGCCGGGTAGATTTCCGCTTTCCGGGGCGATTTGTTGAGCCAGTTTTCTAAGGGTTGAATTGCGTTGAGTTCTGCGAGTTTTCCTGAAATTGTGGCAGCATTCCAAAGCAAATCCGGTGGTGCATTTCCAACTATTGCTGTTAGTATTTTGGGCAGTTGTTGGTCTGGCTGACCTATATAAACTGGTTTAACCTGGATGTTGGGATGGGTTTTGTTGAATTGGTCTGTGAGGGTTTGAAATACGTCGCGATTTGGTGGAGGATTGATGCCGTGCCAGAGCGTAAGTTCGATCGGTTCCCCATTTTTTGAGGTTGGGGTAGTGCTGTTTTGACAGCCGCTTAATATTAGCAGATTTAAGGTAATTAAAATGCCGAATGCTATTTTGATTGGTCTTTTAATTGCTTTGGACAATCGGGATAAAATCATTTGTTAGTTAGATTCAGGTAAGAAGATTTTTTTAAACCGCAGATGCACGCAGATAGTTATATCTTGGTAAAACGAGCTAAATCTAGAAAATCTGCTGGTAGCTGATTTCTCTCTCCGTCCGAGGTGTTTTGAAACAAAACGGTGAAAGCTCCTGCTCCTAGTTTATCTTGCGCCACATCCGATAGCAAGGAATTTCTGTCAGGTGCGATCGATATTTTTCTCAATGAGGAACAGTGACTGGCCCAAATTCTGGGAATTTGCTTAACAGCCATTCGTTGACTTGTTCGTTTTATGCGGTTGAATAAATGCAGTTCATGTATGCAAGATAACCTGAACGCGCTACAATTTTAGCAGAATTGGCTAAAAAAATTTTTTCGGTTGCCATTGCGGTTGATGGTGACATTATGAAAGCATCGGGGTGCTTTGTCTCCTTTTGCTAAGAGTGACTGACCAGTATAAGGAGCCTCTACTATTACTAAAATAGCAGTTGGTGGTATCTTCTCGGTAAGTATTTTTGAATCGACGTTAGTGGCGACGGATGGTTTAATTTGGCAGGGTTTTAAATTCGATATCGGCATTCCTATGCGTTTGCCTATGACTTCGTTGCACAACAGCAATTCTGGCTTTAAGGTTTTCCAAGCAAATATACTTTTTCCTTCGGGGGCGGTGCACATATCTAAGATTAGTTTGATAGACTGGGATATTGTTAACAAGGTTGAGGCGGAAAAAATTGAGGAAAAGTCGAGACAGTAGTAATGTCCTGCTTGATGTAAGGAATGTTTTACCGACTGTAATTCTAAGGCTAATCTATACAAATTGCGGTTCCCAAGAAACGGCAATTTCGACAGTAAATGGGTTTTCTGTTGGTTTTGGTTGCACTCACAAGATAGCAGGATTAAAAGCTTGGAGATTGGTGACTTCATGAAAAAACTTTTCTTGTTCGGCGGTGTCTGCAAATAAGCTGCGGCTGAGTTTAAGCAGGAGATTAGAAGTTTTTTTGGTTGGGAGAGATATGATAAGATTGAGATTAGCAGTGACAAAGGTAGATTAGATGATAATTCTTAGTGTAGAACAGTTATAGTTAACTTGGGAAGAACGGATGCAAATGTGGTTGTGTCTATCAAACCCATTGCTTTGGATCGTTCGAGTCGGGCTGTACCTGAGTACCAATCGAGATCCTTTTTGCCGATCGCACAAGTCGGAACTATTCTCGAAGTGTATAATCTAGGAGCAAACTACTATTATTCGATCTGAAAAATAAAAATTACATGAACTCGGTGGGTAAAAACACTCATAAACTAGCTTGTATCATAGCTCCTACGTGTTTAAGAGTCTCTACAATATACTTTGGTTTTTGCCATTACCTACTTGATAACTAATCAGTCATGACTGAGGACTACTTACTAATAACTAAGAATCTATGAAAATTGTCTTTTTTGGCACTCCCGATTTTGCTGTTCCTACTTTATCCAGTTTGCTGAGTCATCCAGAATTTGAGGTTGTGGGTGTGGTGACTCAGCCGGACAAACGCCGGGGAAGGGGCAATCAATTGATGCCTTCACCTGTAAAAGATGTGGCTTTAAATCACAGTCTCCCGGTTTGGCAGCCGCACCGAATTAAGAAGGATGCGGAAACAATTGCCAAATTGCGGGAAGCGGAGGCGGATGTGTTTGTGGTGGTGGCTTACGGCCAAATTCTTTCTCAAGAAATTCTGGATATTCCTAGTTTGGCTTGCGTTAACGTTCACGGTTCAATTTTGCCGAAGTATCGCGGTGCCGCACCGATTCAGCGCTGTCTTTATGACGGGGAAAAGACAACAGGAATTACTACTATGCTGATGGATGCTGGCATGGATACTGGGGCTATGCTATTGAAGGCTTTTGCTGGTATTTCACTGTTGGATAATGCTGATTCTTTAGCAGATAGGTTGGCGGAAGTTGGGGCGGATTTGTTGATAGAAACTTTGGTGAGGTTGAGGGATGGAGAAGTTAAAGCTGTTCTTCAAGATGATGCTGAGGCGACTTATGCGCCGATGATTAAGAGTGCAGATTATGTGCTGGATTGGTCGAAAAGTGCGATCGCCCTTCACAATCAAGTTAGGGGCTTTTTCCCGGATTGCACGACTACTTTTCGCGGCAATTCTCTGAAGGTGATAGCTACTGTACCCGTCGGGCCGGAATATTGGCTGCAAATGCCAGCGGATTTGAGAGTTTTGGAACGCGAATGGCCTGTTTTAGCCCAGTTGTCGGGCGCAAATGGGGAAGTTGTTAAGGTTGTGAAGGGTTTGGGGGCGATCGTCCAAACTGGCGATGGTTTATTATTGTTGCGGGAGGTGCAGTTGGCGGGGAAAAAGGTGCAGTCTGGGGTGGATTTTGCCAACGGAACTCGGTTGGCGGTGGGTGAGATTTTTGGGAGTTAAATAGTATATTTAGGGCGGGCAATATCCCCACCCTACAATATTTGGCAGCAAAATCATTTTGTAATTAGATGCGCGATTCTTGACTAAAATTCCACCAAAACTTCCTCGGCGTCGCCCAACAAACCCTGCGCCGCCTCTAACATACTCTCCGCAACATCTTTCAAATCTTCGCGACTTGCTAAATAAGTTTTCAAAGCTTCTAACGGTTCTATACTATTATTAGCATTCAATTCTGGCAACCGCGGCCTCGCTAGCTGACTGACTAATTCCGGTTGGATTGTATAGCTGTGCGCTTCGCCCAGAAGTGTGTGCAATTCTGCGTTGTCGATTAAATCTAATTGTTCCGATCGCAATTGGTAAATTAATCTCACAACTGCGTCTTGTATCTCTTTCTTGCCAATAGCTTTAACTAACTCGGCTTGCGGGTTTTCCGATTCGGAAACATTCACTTTAATAGTCTGAAACACCCGCACTGGCAAAGCGCAAAATTCCCAATCCGCTTTTCCCCGTTCCAAATTAACTAACACAAAACCTTTATCTTCTTTCTCTTCGCTAAAATCAACTCGTTCGATACTTCCGGGATAAATTACTGGCGGGTTGTTGGAAGCATTCAGATTTTGGTGTTTGTGAACGTGGCCGAGAGCAACATAATCAAAACAAGGGCGAGTTAGCATCGAAACGGGAATGTTAAAACCTTTGCCAACTGCTAAAAAACGCTCGGCACCCAGACTCGCTTTATCTGCCATTAAGTGCGCTAAAAGTACGGTTGGTATGTCGGGGTTGAGGCGGCGAATTTCGCCTTCCATTGCGATCGTCAGTTTTTCGGTTAATAATTGGTTAACATCGCCCATAGACAGGCTTTCAGTCTCGGAACGTGTCATTAAGGTCGATCGAGTCAACCAAGGTAATGTTACCACCTGTACGGGCCCGCTGCGGGTTTGAATCAGGTGAGTGTCCAGGCGATCGCCTACAATAAACTTAGGTATCCCCAAAGTCCGATAAATCCCCAAACTCGCGCCGCCTTGTCCCTGAGAATGTTGGTCGTGATTTCCTACTAGCAAAACAGTCGGAATTTGGGCGTCAACCAAGCGGCTGAATTGGCAAGCAAAAGCCTCTTTCACAAACGGTGGAGGCGTCGAATCCGGGAAAGCATCGCCGCCGAATATGACTAAATCTACGGGTTCAGAAATTGCTCTATCCATACATTTGCTCAGCGTCGCCGCGAAGTCTTCCAGCCGCGTATTTAAACCGGTTTCTGGATTAATACGGCCGTGAGAAAAGCCGCTGCCCATGTGAATGTCTGAAAGGTGTAAGATTTTAATCATTGTTTTTTCTATTTGTTAGTTATCGTTTCGATTCCTAGTGAGGACTTCAGTCCTCAGAAGAAGGATTTGCATTCTTGACTGCGAACCAAAGAAAGTTGTTTTTCATACATCACAATATGATGCCGGGTACTTTTTGATAAACTTGTGCGATCGGGCAGCGAAAATCTATACTCCTTAACTCTAACTCATCTCCTTGTCGGTAAGTCTGAGAAACCCAATTTCCCTCAGCATTGAGTCTAAAACATTCAATTTTGATTTCGGATTGAGTGATTAACACGTATTCTTGCAAACTCGATGCAGTTTGGTAATCGACAAATTTATCGCCTCTGTCGAAAGCTGCTGTTGAGGGCGACAATACCTCAACTACCAAAGATGGATATAAAATGAAGTCTTCAGTAGAACTTGTATCTCTTTCGTCGCAAGTCACCGCTACATCAGGATAGTAATAGCAATTTGCCTCTTCCAGTCGGACTTTTATATCTGATGATAAAACTAAGCAGTCGGTGTTATCTAAGTGATTTCCCAGTCGCCTTACTAAGTTGCTAGCAATAATAATGTGAGGCTTTTTTGCCCCTGTCATTGCATAAACGTGTCCGCCTCTGTATTCGTGTTTGATGGGGCTTACTCGCTCGCCTTCTAGGTACTCTTCTGGAGAAATGTAGAAATTATTTTTGCTAACAAACATTGAGGTTTCCTCCGATATTTTTATTTATTTGACACTATTGGTTAATAATCGCATACCCGGCTGGGAAACGGCACTGCCGTTTCCCTACAAATTTAACAAAACTCCAGAAATCGGGCGTGCCACAGTTTGCCGCTTTCTGTCAAACCCTGCGATCGCACTTTAATTTTGACACTTTTGGGGTTAGCTTCGTAAAGTCGGGCAATTTCCTGCATTTCCTCCCCGCTAAACCCGGTTCCCACGGTTCCTACGGGGACTAATTTGCCATCAATTTCTTGCGCTACTTTGACGGCGCTAAACGGTCGCCCCGCAACTTTTGTCGCCGTCAAACCCACAATAAACAAATCGTGTTCTTGACAGTATTTAGTTCTCACCATCGGATATTTCTTAACATCTTTGCCGCCGACATACTGGCAGTTGTGCAACACCCAAACTTCGCCTTCTTTATTTTCAGATTCCTGCTGATTTGCCAGGACGATTTTTTCGGCGGTGGTGCGAAATGTCGGTACAACTTCAAAGGCTGGGAATAAATTCGCCAGCATTTCGCCAACTTCAACTCCCGCGGCAATTCGTTCGGATTCTGCCACGGTAGTTAAATCATTGCCTTTGAAAAACAAACTTTTAAAAATAGCATAAATTGCGTTAGGCTGAGTAGTCGGAAAACCGCTTTCAATATTAACCGTAGCAGCTTGCGCCCCCGTGCGGTGTTCGCTACCCGTACAGCTTTTGTAATACAGTTCGCCGTCTAAAACAAAGGTGCCAATTTTAGCGGCTGTGTCGATTAATGTGCGATCGATCTCAATCGATGCCTGTTGCCGCAGGTTAGTCGATCGCGATTGGTAGTATACTTTATCTGGCGTCGCAATGACCACGACTCGATTGCCGTCGCGCTTTGGCTGTCCCCAATAATCGGGGTTTTCGATGTAATAAGAACGTGCACTCGGCGCGTCCACTGGCTGCATGGTGACAATCCTTCCCGGCTGTAAGTGCGGTGGCAATTCGGCAACAATGGGATTATTGGCAGTTTCTATTATTGAGGCGGAAGTTGATTGTTTAGCAGGAGCGAAATCGGCGGTAGAATTGTTTGGAGTATTGAGGACGATCGGCTTTTCTCCGGTTTCCAATTCAAACGCTCTTTTCCAAAAGCCGATCGCCATTTCCGGGTATCCTTCCGACTCGGCGCACAGTGCAAAACCAATAACTTTTGCCGTACCAATTCCGCGCCCGTAATCAGCTAAATACTGCACGGCCCCCGCTTCACCCATCAAGTGCAATCCTCGCGTGACGATGCGATTGTTCCAGCGTTCTCGAATGTCGGCGCTAATTTTTTTAGCTGCTTTTCGCTTGGCTTCTGCGTATTCGGTGCAGTCCATACTGCCTCCTTTATGTAGGGCTATTTATACACTATACTAAAAATTGATTTATTCGTCAAGTTAAAAATTTGACAATTAGATGGTGTGAATAAATTTAACTCTTTCATTGGTGAACTAGATTTATTTTTTCACCGCAGAGGCGCAGAGGGCACAGAGGAAGAGAAGAAAGAGATAGTCAAGCGCGGTAATCTGTTGGCTGCCAATGCTAAGATAACTTCGATCGCGCATTGCGACCAATAAAGCCGTGAGTTGTGTCTTACTCGCGTTGAGTTCGCCCACTGGCGATCGCACGTTCGAGAATTTAAGATCGAGTCTAATTGTAGTCTTATGATGCGATTAATTTTGTACAGCAAACCCGGCTGCCACTTGTGCGAAGGGTTGCAAGAAAAACTCGAACAGATTGAAAGCCTCAAGTTTCAACTCGAAGTCAGAGATATTACCGAACAGGATGACTGGTTTCAAGCTTATCAGTACGAAGTTCCAGTTTTGTTTAAAGTGCAGCCCCAGGCAAGAAATTCAGTTGGCGAGGCTGCATTCTCCCCTGAAGAACTGTTACCCCGTCCTTCTCCCCGCTGTAGTGTCGCCCAATTGGAACAAATGTTACAGAAATATTTGCAAATCGATCCGTCACAATAATAGGATTTACCCAAAAACTCAGGTTTTAATCCTGACCTAGGGGTGCTCGGTGTGCAGCTTAATCTAGGCCGATAGGTTTTACACCGCGCATAAAAAAAACCTAGGGTTTGCACCGCGCACAGCAAAAACCTGTAGATGGTGGCTCAAACAATGTGTTCCGCCAGTCATATTCAAGACATTCAAGCGAGGAGTTTTTCAGATGAAATTGAGAGAATTATTAGCAGCAGTTCCCAGCATTTCCTTTGACGCGCAACATCCCGCCCTCGATGCCGAAGTCAAGGGTTTATCCACTAATTCCCACGCTTGTCAGGCGGGAGATTTATTTTTGGGAATGCCGGGAACGCGAGTAGATGGGGGAGATTTTTGGCAAAGTGCGATCGAATCTGGTGCACTTGCCGCCATAATTTCCACCCAAGCAGCCGAGAAAACACCTTCGGAAGACGGGGGTAATTGCGTCATCGCAGCAGCCGATATGGCTCAAGTTTGCGGTCAAATAGCAACTGCTTTTTACGGCAATCCAGCTAGCAAATTAAAACTTGTCGGCGTTACCGGGACTAACGGCAAAACTACAACAACTCATTTAATCGAATTTTTGCTCAATGAAATGCAGTTGCCGACGGCGATTTTTGGCACGCTTTACACTCGCTGGCCGGGCTTCCAACAAACTGCACTTTACACCACACCTTTTGCGGTTGACCTGCAAAAACAATTAGCAGAAGCTGTAGCAGCCGGATGCAAACACGGGGTGATGGAAGTCAGTTCCCACGCTTTAGCACAGCAGCGAGTTTTGGGGTGTAGCTTTGAAGTTGCTGTCTTTACAAACTTGACTCAAGATCATCTAGATTATCACCGTGATATGGAAGATTATTTTGAGGCTAAATCGCTTTTATTCGGTTCTAATTACCTCGCCAATCGTGCTGTAATTAATATTGACGATCCCTACGGGAAGCGGATATTTGAGAACCTAAAATCTGACCAAGTTTGGAGTTACAGCACTGTTTTGAAAACGGCAGATTTGTATGCTTCTGATTTGGAGTATCAGCCGAACGGAGTCAAGGGAATGCTGCACACTCCGAAGGGTGGAACTGCTTTTTCTTTGCCTTTAGTCGGTCAGTTCAATTTATCAAATATGTTGGCTGCTGTCGGTGCTGTTTTAGAATTGGGTTTAGATTTGTCCGCAATTGTGGAGAAATTATCTCAGTTTTCGGGAGTTCCGGGACGGATGGAACGGGTGCAAATTAGTCCCGACCAAGATATTAGCGTTATTGTCGATTATGCCCACACTCCCGACAGTTTGGAGAACTTGTTGAAGGCGTCGCGGCCGTTTATTCCGGGTCAGATGATTTGCGTGTTTGGCTGCGGCGGCGATCGCGATCGCACTAAGCGGCCCATCATGGGTAAAATCGTGGCAGAATTAGCCGATTTAGCTGTTGTTACTTCCGACAATCCGCGCACTGAAAATCCCGATCGCATTTTGGAGGATGTTTTAGCAGGAATTCCCGCCGCAGTAAAGCCGGTCGTGATGTGCGATCGAGCCGCTGCAATTCGCACTGCTATTATGGATGCTAAACCCGGAGATGGCGTGCTGATTGCAGGGAAAGGACACGAAGATTATCAAATTTTGGGTACAGAAAAAGTCCATTTTGACGATCGAGAACAAGCGCGAGATGCCTTGAAAGCCAGAATCAATTCGGTTAAGTGAATTTGGTTAACTGTTAACGGTTAACTGAATTCGGTTAACTGTTAACGGTTAGCTGTCCGTGGGCTGTGAAATTTGTTGTAGTTTTAAGTATTGATATTTGGGTAAAATCTGATTGGCACTAGATTATAATAGTAAGAAAAAATATCTTCAAAAAAAAATAATTATTGCTATGATAGAACTAACTGGCTATCAAATTCTAGCTCGAATTTACTTAGGCACTCGCACCATAGTTTATCGAGGAACTCGCCTCTGCGACCAAAAACCTGTCGCCATCAAAGTCTTGCGAAACGAGTATCCCAGCTTCAGCGAACTCTTGCATTTTCGCAATCAATACTCGATCGCCAAAAACCTGAATTTGCCCGGAATCATCCAAACCTACAGCTTGGAACCCTACCGCAACGGCTATGCCCTAATCGTGGAAGACTTCGGGGGAATTTCTCTGAAGGAATGGGCGGGGAAAGGAAAAACCGTGCCATCTCTGGTTGATTTTTTCCAAATTGCGATCGACCTGAGCAATACATTAGATATACTTTACCGCAACCGCATCATTCACAAAGACATTAAACCCGCCAATATTTTAATAAATCCTGATACTAAACAAGTCAAACTCATTGACTTTAGTATTGCATCTTTGCTGCCGCGAGAAACTCAAATAGTGATGAGTCCCAACGTAATCGAAGGAACACTCAGCTATATATCTCCCGAACAAACAGGAAGAATGAATCGCGGCATTGACTACCGCACAGATTTTTATTCATTAGGTGTAACCTTTTACGAATTGCTGGCAGGAAAATTGCCATTTCAATCGAGCGATCCAATGGAATTTATCCACTGTCATATTGCCCAGCACCCGCCATCTGTACATGAAATTAATCCCAAAATTCCCTTTGTCATCTCGGAAATTGTCAGAAAATTGATGGCCAAAAATGCCGAAGCTCGCTATCAGAGTGCATTAGGGCTGAAAGCAGATTTAGAAAACTGTTTGCAACAACTCAATGAGACAGGTAAAATAGAGAGTTTTGTCATTGGGATGCGAGATTTTTGCGATCGCTTTATCATACCCGAAAAACTCTACGGCCGAGCAACCGAAGTCGCTGCATTATTAGCAGCGTTCGAGCGAGTAGCAAATCCTTCTAAATCTCCTTCTCCAGAAGAGACTAAAACCGATAGAAACGATGTAAAAGAAGACCTCGCGTTGATTAAGGGGGACGGGGGTGACTCGAACTTATCCCGTAGCGAAATGATGCTAGTTGCCGGATTCTCCGGCATTGGTAAAACCGCTGTAGTCAACGAAATTCACAAACCCATAGTTCGCCAACGCGGTTATTTTATCAAAGGCAAATACGACCAATTTCAACGCAACATTCCCTTTAGTGCTTTTGTGCAAGCCTTCCGAGATTTAATGGATCAATTACTCTCAGAAAGCGATGCTCAGCTCGAACAATGGCAAAGGAAAATTATCAATGCTCTTGGCGAAAATGGTCAAGTTATTGTAGAAGTAATTCCTGAGTTGGAACGAATTATTGGCAAACAACAGCCTGTATCTGAACTTTCGGGAAGTGCCGCAGAAAATCGTTTCAATTTACTATTTCAAAAATTTATCTCTGTTTTTGCCACAAAAGAACATCCCTTAGTGATTTTTTTGGATGATTTGCAATGGTCAGATTCAGCATCCCTGAAGCTTTTGCAAGTGTTGATGAGTGAAAAAGATAGTCAGAATTTGCTGGTAATTGGGGCATATCGAGATAACGAAGTCTCTCCGGCTCATCCATTTATGTTGGCAGTAGCAGAGATGGAAAAATCCCAAGTAACGGTAAATACTATTACCTTGGAACCTCTGAGTCAAGTTGATATTAACGATTTGATAGCAGATACTCTCTCGTGCGAGATCCTTCTTGCTCAGCCATTAACCGAGTTAGTTTATCAAAAAACCAAAGGCAATCCATTTTTTGCCACGCAATTTCTCAGGGCGCTACAGGAAGATGGGCTGATTGCGTTTGACCCCACCTCCCTTTCATCCCCCCTTATTAGGGGAGGACAAACGGGGGTAACAGGGGGGTGGCAGTGCGATATTGCCAAAGTCAAAGCCCTAACTATCACCGATGATGTAGTGGAGTTTATGGCGGTGCAATTGCAGAAGTTGCCGCCAGAAACTCAGGATGTGCTGAAGTTGGCTGCGTGCATAGGAGCGCACTTTGATTTGAATACATTGGCGGTAGTCAGCGAGAAGTCGCCAGAAGAAACTGCTGCAGATTTGTGGAAATCATTGCAAGAAGGATTCATCTTACCAACCAGTGAAATTTACAAGTTTTATATAGGAAAAGAACCTCGGAAAAAAACCGATATATTGCCACCTACCGCCGATCAATTACCTAACTACAAATTTCTACACGATCGCATTCAACAAGCGGCTTATTCCCTAATTCCAGAAGATCGAAAACAAGCCACTCACCTGAAAATAGGGCAACAGTTGCTCCAAAAAAGTAGTGAAACTCAACGTCAGGAAAGGATTTTTGATATTGTCGGTCATTTCAACTTTGCCCGCGGGCTGATTTGCGAGCGAACAGCACGTTATGAATTAGCCTCGCTCAACTTGCAGGCTGGGAAAACTGCAAAAGCTGCCGCAGCCTTTGACGCGGCATTGATATTTGTCAATACAGGTATTAGCAGCTTACCAGCCGATAGTTGGCAGGAACAATATACTCTGACGCTGGCGCTGCACAATTTGGCAGCCGAAGCCGCGTATTTGTGCAGCCAATTTGAACAGATGGAACAGCTAATTACTGCGATTTTGCAACAAGCAAACCAACTGATCGACAAAGTTAGCGCTTACGAGATTCAAATCCTCGCTTACCTTGCCCAAGGTCAGCCCCAGGATGGCGTTTACACAGCAATTGATGTGCTCGGGCAGCTTGGGATTCGGCTTCCCAAAAACCCGACTCAGCCTCAAGTATTGCTGGGTTTAGCCAAAACTAAGTTGATTCTCGGTAACAAGAAACCGGAACAGCTTGTGAATCTGCCAAATATGACAGATGCTAACAAATTGGCAGCGATGCGAATTCTTTCTAGTGCTGCTTCTGCTGCCTATCTTTGTGCTCCGAAGTTGATGCCGCTACTGGTATTTGAGCGGGTTAACTTGTCTGTAAGGCACGGCAATACCGCCCTATCAGCTTTTGGCTATGCTTGGTATGGACTGATCCTCTGCGGCATACTCATGGATATCGAAGGAGGCTATCAGTTTGGACAACTTTCTCTGCAATTACTAGAGCGTTTTAACGCGACGGATTTGAAAGCGAAAGTGCTATTTATGACTTATACGTTTATCAGCCATTGGCGCGATCGCATCGCAGATACAATGCCAGCGCTGTTAACAGCTTACCAGAGCGGTTTAGAAACGGGAGATGTAGAATATGCTGCTTGGGCCGCTTTGGTTCATTCTTACAATCGCTACTGGACAGGGGAGAACTTAACGGAAGCAGAAGCAGCAATTCGTTCTTTTATAACGGCGATCGCTCCTTTCAACCAAAAAAACGGCTCTCTTTACATCCAGATATACCATCAAGCGACCTTAAATCTTCTGGGTCATTCTAGCGATCCAAGTTGCTTGTCCGGCGAAAGCTATCGGGTTGCTGAAGATATTCCCGCACAGGTGGCAGCGAACGATCGTACAGGGTTATTTTTTAGTTACGTTTGCCAGCAGCATCTTCATTATTTGTTCGGTCAGTATGACGCAGCAATTGAGAAGTCAAACGCTGCTAAACCCTATTTTGATAACTGCGTTTCCTCGCTTCCAACGGTTCTGCACTACTTTTACGATTCTCTGGCACAACTGGCAATTTACGCGGCTGCAACGCCTCCACAACGCCGGCAAATCTTGAAGTGCATTCAGGCGAGTCAGAAAAAGCTGAAGAAATGGGGACACTATGCCCCCATGAATTACCAACATAAGTTTCTTTTGGTAGAAGCAGAACGGTATCGGGTACTGGGGCAAAAGCTAGAAGCGATCGACTATTACGAGCGCGCCATCTCCCTCGCCAAAGAAAACCAATTCCTTAACGAAGAAGCCTTAGCAAACGAACTCGCCGCTAAATTCTACCTCGACTGGGGCAAAGAAAAAGTCGCCGCAGGCTATATGCAGGAAGCCTACTATTATTACGCCCGCTGGGGAGCCAAAGCCAAAACCGATGACCTAGAAAAACGTTATCCCGATCTGCTGCGCCCTATCTTACAACAGTCCGCCCAACCGCTCTCTATTTTTGAAACCTTATCCACCCTCACCAATCCCACCTACTCCATTCATTCGCTCGACCACCACAGTACCTCAAGCAGCTCCATCAACCATGCTCTAGATTTTTCAACGCTACTGCAAATCTCCCAAGTCATCTCCAGCACGATCGAGCTGGATGAGTTGCTGCAAATTGTGACCCAAACCATGTTACAAAACTCGGGAGCCGATCGCTGTGCACTGATCCTCTGCCAAGATCAAGAATGGCAAGTGCGGGCGATGGCTACCTGGGAACACATTAGCCTGGAAACGGAACCCCTAGAGAACAATCCCACCGTTCCCGTTAAATTAATTCAGTATGTCAAAAACACCCTAGCAGCAGTTGTCATCGATCGCGCCAAAACCGATCTGCCTGTGATTGACGATTATTTAGATCGTCATCAACCAGAGAGTTTGCTGGGTTTGCCAATTCTCAATCAGGGGAGTTTAGTAGGCATTTTGTATCTAGAAAATCGGATAACCAGTGGGGTGTTTAGTCGCAATCGCCTCCTAGTGCTGAATTTTCTCTCTAGTCAAGCGGCGATCGCTCTGGAGAATGCCCGCCTCTATCACCAAGTGCAGCAGACTTTGAATGAACTTCAGCAAACTCAGATGCAAATGATCCAAAGCGAAAAGATGTCAGCATTAGGTAATCTAGTGGCAGGGGTTGCCCATGAAATCAACAACCCCGTTGGTTTCATTGCCGGGAACATTAATGAAGCTCATGCTGGAGTCCAAGACTTAATTGATTATTTGCGCCTATATCAAGAAAAATTTCCTCCATCGGAAGCAGAATTGATTAAGAAAGCAGAGGCAATTGATTTAGATTATCTAGTAGAAGATTTACCAAAAATGTTGAGTTCCATGAAAATAGGATGCGAGCGCATCAAAAACATCAGCACATCCCTCCGCACTTTCTCTCGCGCCGATACGGCCCATAAAGTTGAGGCCAATATCCACGAAGGCCTCAATAGCACTTTGATGATTTTACGCCATCGGCTGAAAGCGAATGACAAGCATCCTGAAATTAAAATCATTAAAGAGTACGGCAATATTCCCAAAGTAAAATGTTATTTGGGACAATTAAACCAGGTATTTATGAATTTGTTAGCAAATGCGATCGATGCCTTAGAAGAATCGAATCAAGGACGGAGTTTTGCCGAAATTCAAGCCCATCCCAATCGCATCACTATTCGGACAAAAGTAGAAAATGAAAGGGTAAAAATTTCCATCGCCGATAACGGAAAAGGAATGTCAGAGGAGGTGAAAAATCGTATCTTCGATCATCTATTTACCACTAAAGATGTGGGCAAAGGAACCGGGTTAGGACTGGCGATCGCGCGTCAAATTGTAGAAGAAAAACACGGCGGCAAACTGAGTTGTTTTTCTACACCGGGAGAAGGAACGGAGTTTGTCATTGAGATTTTAATTGATTAAAGAGTAGTTGTCCGTTGTTAGTTGTCCGTGGTTGACCAATATTAATGAGATCTCTCTTCTCTTCCTCTGCGTTCTCTGCGTTCTCTGCGGTTAAATCATTCCGATGCAACCGGAATTGATAGGACAACCAACAACTGACAACTGACTATTGCAGGGGCAAAAATACCGTCATGACCTCGCCCTTTTGGGGCCGCTGGCGAATTACCAACTTTCCGCCAGCAGCCCGAAATAAATTCTTAGTCACGCTCAAATTTAAACTCAAACTTCCCGTCTCCGGCTGCACCATCAACAAAGGCCCGATCGATCGCAAAGGACCATTCGCCTTAGCTGCAAAAGTCGATGCGCCATTATCTTCAGGTAAGTGTTCCGATTCCAACTGCAACTTTAACTGATCGCCCGCCAATGTCACCTCCACCTGAATGCGACTACCGGAAGGCAAAGTTCGAGTAAAATTCTCAATCAAATTAGTTAAAACCTGATCCAACATCGTCGGATCGCTGACTACCGCCGGCAACTTTTTCGGCACAATAACTTCCAAAGTGTGGTTTCGCACAGCGGCCTGTTTTTGCCAGCGGGGAATGCTATTTTGTAGCACTTCACCGAGGGACATTGCTGTTAGCTGCACGCCAGAATTTTTGGCTTGCGACATTTCCAATTCCACGGCGCGGAAAATTAAACCGAAGCGATCGATCTGAGCGGTACACTCAGCATCAATCATTTCCAAACGCTTGACCACAACAGGATCGAGCTTGGGACGTTTCAGCAACAATCGAGTCAGCGTGCGGATAGTAGCCAAAGGGGTGCGGACTTCATGGGCGATCGCCTGTAGCAATTCCACCTCTTTAGTAGCCAGAGGAATTGGAGATTTGCAGTTGATATCTGTAGCCGATAACTTTTTATGCCTCGGACTCAAACCATCATCAATTATTTCATCCTTTATCCTGCCTGCTTCACCTTTCCCAACCGGCAAATTATGCAACAGCAAGCGGCTGAACTGCATCACTGTTTGATAATTTGGCTCCACAGGCAAAAACTGCTGGAACAGCGCGTCTAATTTAGTAGAATTATTAGTTAATTGGCTAACTGATAAATTGAAACTACCGTCAGAATTGGCAAGCAAACATTCGCTTTCAGTCACCCTGCGCCGCAAAACTTCCCAAGCTTTGGCGACTACTTGCGGATCGAAAGAAAATAGAAAAGCCGGAATTCCCGCAGAATTTTCACCCAAAACCATCACCAGGCTAAAACTAGCAGTTAAAACCAAACAAAACTGCTCGTGCGCCAAAGGATCGCCACTTGCCAAAGCCAAAGCCGGGGCCGCTGCAGGCACTGATGTTTGCACATCAGCCGCCGGCATTAAAGCTAAAGTTTGTCTGGCCCGAAAAGACCACAAAGCTGCATCGTTGTCGGGAATACTGGTAAAAATCCAATTGGCAAAGCCGTTGGCCAAAGCCGGGTCAGTCAAAACCGAAGACGGGCCGGACAAAACCAATCCCTGACAGGAATTGGGAATTGTCGATCGACCATTTGCTCGATCGGCATCTGCTTTTTGTCCTGCTTTTTGCCGGTCGAGCATTTGATTCAAAGCTGCGATCGCCCCGTACCATTCCTGTTCAGCTTTCAGCCGAGAAGCCCCACGGCTTGCAGGACACCGATGGCGGTTCTTTTCTCCCGCCAACTTAGCATCAAAGAGACTCAGGTCATTTTCTTGGCCTTCGGAGGCTAAAATTTCGCTTATTGTCGGTAAAAAGTAAGTATTCACAGTTATAAACCCACCTTCGGAGGCATGAAGGGTGAAGTATTTATGTATAGGAGAGTTCAGGAGTTAGGAGTCAGTCGATTTTAGATTTTAGATTTTAGATTTTAGATTTACCCCACAGATAAATCTGGGAGGTTGAACTAGGGTCTAAAATTTTTATCTTTCCACGACTTAAGTACGTGGCACGGTATCCGTTTTTGGGCTGGGTCAAGCACCAGCACGATCGAAAAATCCCGCATAATTTCTTGCGCCTTCCTCCTAACCCACAGGATATCCACATTTGTCAACTAACGATATTGGCAGAACCGTACCAATAAGTCGCAATCTCCGCGCTTGCCGCGGTATTTTGGACGATCGCCCTGACAAAAGTGCAAAATGAAGTAAGTTAAACACCGCGCTTTCCTTATGCCCACCTCGATCGCCGACTCGAAAAATCTGCTGTCAGACTTAATGGCACGCTACCGTCACCAAGTCGATTATCTGGCAATTCGACTGGAAGAAGCCGAAGGCACCGACATCCTGCTGCGGGGCGAAAAAATTGAAACCCTCAGCGAAGGAGTCTCAATTGGCGGCCAAGTCAGAGCTTGTCACAAAGGCGGCTGGGGCTTTGCCAGTTTTAACCGACTTTCCACCCTCGCCGAAAGAATCGAAGAAGCCATCGCCGCGGCCAAACTGATCGGGGAAGAAGAAACGATTCTGGCGCCAGTAACGCCTGTACAAGACATTTGCTTGCTGCCGCTGACAGGAACAGACCCCCGTCTGGTTCCCCTAATTGACAAAAAGCAATTGTGCGATCGCTACGCGGCCATTCTCCGCAGCATTGACCCCCGCATCGCCACAATCTCCGTGCGCTACGGCGACAGCACCCAGCGGATGATCCTCGCCACCTCCGAAGGCACCATGCTCGAACAAGGTTGGGCAGACATGGAAATGCGCTTTGCCGCCACAGCCCGCAGCGGGGAAACCGTACAAACCGGTCGCGAAACCACCGGTTCCCGCAAAGCTTACGAAGACTTAACCGAGCTTGATGTTCAAGTTCGCAGCGCCGCCCAGAGAGCCGTAGATTCCCTAGCCTTACCCCCCGTCCAAGGCAACACCTACACCGTCGTCATCGACCCAATTTTGACCGGATTGTTCGTCCACGAAGCCTTCGGACACCTTTCCGAAGCGGACATGGCCTACGAAAATCCCGACATTTTGGAAATTATGACCCTCGGCCGCCAGTTCGGCCCCAAAAACTTGCAAATTTTCGACGGTGCAGCGCCAGAGGGACACCGGGGCAGCTATTTCTACGACGATGAAGGCACTCCCGCGACTACTACTCAGTTAATTAAAGACGGCGCTTTAGTCGGGCGGCTGCACTCGCGGGAAACTGCTGGCAAGTTGGGAGAAACGCCTACTGGCAATGCTCGCTGTTTGAATTATCATTATCCGCCGATCGTCCGCATGACGAATACTTGGATCGAACGCGGTGACACGCCAGTTGCTGACTTATTTTCTGGTATCAAAGAAGGAGTTTACGCGCGCAATTGGCAAGGCGGCATGACTAACGGCGAAATGTTTACTTTCAGTGCCGGCGAAGCTTGGATGATCCGCGACGGAAAACTAGACAATCCGGTGCGGGATGTTACTCTTTCGGGTAATGTTTTCAGCACTTTAGCCGATATTGAGGCGATCGGCGACGATTTCTACTGGGATGAATCCGGCGGCTGCGGCAAGGCAGGACAAAGCGGTTTGCCCGTCGGCTGCGGCGGCCCGAGTTTGCGGATTCGCGATGTCGTTGTTGGTGGTGAAGCTGCGGCAGAAGATTAAAGCTGCAAAAGTTTAAAAAATAAAGGTAAAGCGCCAGATTCCTACTCGCGCTTTACCTTTATTTTTTAAGTTCAACATTTCGCGCCCGTTTGTGGTGTCTGATATTTGGAGGATGCTTGGCCAAACAACCGGAATAGCGAACAATTATGCTTTGAGTCGTCAAATACCGCTGAAAAATCGGTTTTTTGGTACGCAGTACCTAAGTCCCGAATTAATAAATCGAAATCTTCAATTTTTCTCTTATTCTCCCAATTTTATATTCTCCCATTCTCCCCCTAATTCTCTGCAATTATCGCTTTTTTCGGCTTTATCTCCCGGTTCCTCGTTGTGGTGGCTCATCTTTACCGTTATCTGCGTCAAAGGTCGGAGTGCCAGCTAGAGTGGTTAAAATTTCGGGAGCAGAGTTGTCTTGAGCAAAAAAGGTCGATCGAGTTTCTAAGCTTTGAGTATTAACTGCGCCAGCACTCAGTAACAGGCTTGACATCAGGATGGAAGAGTAAACGCGCATCATAAATTTTGGTGTTTGTATTTTCCCCTTCTTGATACGCAGTCTGTACTCTGCTATCAGGATAAAAAAATAATTGCGGTGAAATCATCAATTAGTAAGTAAGGGCACTTGCAATTTTTTTGAGTTTTGGTTAAAAGCGGGTGAAATCCATCATCTAGCTCGCTTTTTCACTGATAATTTCTAGTTCTCTGCTATTTGCGGGCAACCAGCAGAATTCAAGATTATGTTCAAAAAAATCATGCTACTCTTCTATGCCCGTCTTCCCAACCCTGGTAGTTATAAATTATTCCCCAATCTAAAATCTAAAATCTAAAATCTAAAATTCTATCACCCCTGGAATCCTCTGGAAACGCTCTTCCAACAAGGAAACAAAAACCGCCAATTGTAAAGTTTTACTACTTTTATGATTAACTGCATAATTTATTGAGGTGAAGCGGCAACCCGGGGATTAAAGAAACCACAGGAGAGTACCGAGGCGCGCCATCCGCACGTTACATATACATATCTTGGTGAATGAGATTCCTTAAAGCGGGCAATGCCTAATTTTCACATTTACTTCATAAATGGTTGATATTGTATTTTTAAATAAATTGTGAACCTTTTATTTTTTCCGATCTTTTCCGATCTTGCTTTGTGACAAAAGCGCTTACGCGCCACTCCGAAGGAGGAGTCGAAAGCGGTTGAGGAAAAAAGCCCGTTCACAAAATCGTGGAGTCAATCTCAAATCTCAACTCTCAAATCGAACTGGCGCGCAGGGAGTAAAAAAAACCTAGTTTTAAAACTGATATCGCGGAGTCAATCTCAAATATCAAATCTCACAGCGACTGACTTGCACATCTACCTGCCGGAATAGCGAGTCGAGGGTTGACGAGTTGTCCAAAATAACATCAGCTTGTTGACACTTTTGAGCCAGCGGCAACTGGGCATTAATGCGGGCATTAGCTCGATCGTAACTCAAGCCGTCTCGCTGCATTAGTCGTTCTAACTGCACTTCGGGTGAACAGTACACTACCCAAATTTCAGTACACAAGTCACTCATGTTAGCTTCAAACAGCAGCGGCACTACCAAAACCAAAGTCAACGTGTCAGCCTTGGCACAGAAACCTGTTTTTTTTTCAACAATACTCGGTTCTAGCTTTTCGTGAAAAAACCCGGTTTCTTGAGTCTTTGTACCTAAATCCTGTGTGTCTTGGGATACCAAACTCGATGCAGCAATGCAGCTTTGAGTTTCCTCAACTAATCGGCGGCGCACGTAAGGGTGAATCTGTTGTTCCAACCACTGCCGCTCGTCTGCGTTACAAAAAATAATACTTCCCAACTCTGGCCGATTTAAATTGCCGTCCGGGAGCAAAATACTCGCGCCGTATCGTTTTACAATAGAGTCAAGTATTGGCGAACCGGGGTTCACAGCTTCGCGGGCGTAAATATCGGCATCTAAAATCGGAAATCCACAGGCATCTCTCAGATAATTAGATATAGCGGTTTTACCGGTGGCGATGCCCCCAGTTAAACCAATCAGACGGACAATTCGATCGCTCATAATTTTCTCTGTTTAAACTTCCTGTGTTTCGACACTTACTGTCAGTCTTTGCTATGTTGGTGACACAATCAAATTTAGACTTAAAATTTAAGATTTGCGATCGAGAGTTCGCGTTAGGAAGTGTCAGCATTGGGGTGCGATCGGCTCTTTTTTACCTAAAATCTCAATTTTAAACTCGAATTAAGGTCTAGACCGAGGCAAACTTATGAATGCTCAACGTGCTGTGCGGTCGATTCTGGCAGCAATTCCCCTTGCTGGATTTTTGATAATAGATTTTTTACCCAACCTGGTTTTCCTCAAAGAAAACAGCAGCGGATGGGTACTCGTGGCAATTTATCCCCAATCTCAAATTGCTGCAGCACAATCTATTACTCCAGCCCCAGACGGCACCGGAACCGCTGTCACCGTGCCAGGTACAGGGTCGTCTCCTCGCTACGATATTAAAGGCGGCACTCCCTCCAGAGACGGAGCAAATTTGTTCCACAGTTTTACTCGGTTTGGTCTGAATTCTGGTGAAACTGCCAATTTCATCTCCAACCCAAGCGTTAAAAATATCCTCGGCCGCGTTGTCGGTGGGGACGCTTCGTTAATTAACGGTCTAATTCAAGTTACTGGCGGCAATTCTAACTTGTTGCTGATGAATCCCGCAGGCATCATCTTCGGAGCAAATGCGCGGCTCGATGTGTCCGGGTCTTTTTTGGCTACCACCGCTAGCAGTATCGGTTTTGACGACCGTTGGTTCAACGGTACAGGGGCGAACGACTACGCTGCCCTAGTCGGAACACCGAATGCTTTTGTTTTTGGGCCACAGCCCGGAAGTATTGTCAATGCAGGTAACTTGGCTGTCGGAACCGGGCAAAATTTGACTTTGCTGGGCGGTACGGTAATCAGTACAGGGCAACTTTCAGCCCCAGGCGGTCAAATTACTGTGGCGGCTGTTCCGGGCGAAAATCTGGTGCGGTTGAGTCAAAACGGACTTTTGCTGAGTTTAGAAGTTTCTCCAGCAGCCGGAGTGTCGGGTTCGGAAGCAGTTCCCTTCTCTCCCCAGAGTTTACCAGGGCTGCTGTCGGGTCCCGGCGTGGCTCACGCTACGGGTATAACTACGAACGCTCGAGGTGAAGTTGTGCTCACAGGCGGTCCAACAGTGCCAGGAGGTCCTGGAACTGCGCTGGTAGCGGGATCTGCGGACGTGTCTGCTACGGGGGGCGCGGGAGGAAGCGTCAACGTGTTGGGCGACAAGGTAGGGCTGTTGGGAGCGAAGATTGAGGCTTCCGGGCCCGACGGCGGCGGAACGGTGCGGATCGGGGGAGATTACCGAGGCGAGGGAACTGTGCCGAATGCCAGGATGACTTACGTGGATGCCAAAAGTTCGATCGCCGCCAACGCAACTGAATCAGGCAACGGCGGGAGTGTTTTTGTCTGGGCTGACAACACAACAGCATTTTTGGGCAGCATCAGGGCAAATGGCTTTTCTGCAACGGAAACCGCAGGTGTTGGGGGGTTTGTGGAAGTGTCGGGCAAGCAAAGATTAATTTTTAACGGTAAAGTCGATACTTCTGGGACAAACGGTTTGGGGACTTTGCTGTTAGATCCGGAAAATATTTTAATTACAGATTCCCCAGAAGGTGCGGGCGATGCGGAAATCATTGCCAACAATAATATTTTGGCAACAGGAACGCTAGCAGGACAGGAAAACAATTCTGAGCCTTCGCTGACAATTTCGGCTACAGCTTTAGAAAGTATGTCGGCGACTTCAAATGTGGTTCTCGAAGCGCTCAACGATATTACAATTGCTGATTTGGCAGACAATCAGTTAAGCTTTCAAGCAACTACTGGTTCGGTAACATTGAGAGCAGATGCCGATCGCAGTGGCGCAGGTGCTTTTTCGATGAATTCTGGAGATACAATTAGCACGGCTGGCGGTGCGATCGCCATTTCGGGAAATCAAATTACTGCGGGCGATTTGTCGAGTAACGGCGGAAATATTAGTTTGATTAGTCCGGGTTCGACTGTTGCAAACAACATTTCTTCATCCAATCCCAGCAGCGGCAGCAGCGGGAATATTGTACTCGAAGGCCTGAATGTAACGGCCCAAAAACTTGATGCCAGCGGCCCGGAAGCGACGGGAAATGTAACTGTGACGGCTCGGAATGTTCTCGGAGTGAGCTTCGTCGCCGGGGGTTCGGGAAACATTACTTTGACGGGTGATGAAATTAATTTTAAAGGCGACAAAAATTCAGTCAGCGGTACGGGCTTTTTGGTACTGCAACCTTGGAGTCCCGGTCAAAATATTGCGATCGGCGGTTCAGGAGATGTCGGTACTAATATTTATTTGAATCTGACGGCAAGCGACCTCGGAAGTTTGGAAAATGGGTTTGCTGGAATTACGATCGGCCGCAGCAACAGTATCGGTTCCATTCTGATTGCCAACGATTTCACATTTTACGATCCGCTAATTATTCAGTCGCCAGCGGGTTTGGGAACAATCACTACCACAAATTCCTTGACCGCGGCCGACAATGCCTCAATTACTCTCAAAGCTGATGGCAATATCAGAACCGGAAATATCACTACCAAAAATCAGGAAATTCGCATCGTCAGCACCGCAGGCAATGTCACAACCGGTCGGCTACTTACTGGAACTTCCCGCACCATCAACACTTCTGTCAATTCTTCCGAAGATACAGGCAATTCGGCGGGAGATGTTAGTGTTACCGCACAGGGCACGGTGACTGCCGGGGCGATCGACACGAGGGGCGATCGCGCGGGGAAGGTAACGCTGACGGGGCGCAATGGAGTCACTGCAGGGGCGATCGAAGCTGGTGGCGCCCAAACAGGGGGAGATATTACCCTGACGGGCAACGAAATTGACTTGACAGGTGACAAAAAATCGATCGCCAGCAACGGCAATCTGGTGTTGCAACCGGCCGATCCCAGTCAAAATATTATAATTCAAGGTTCTGGCGATACAGAAGCTCTGAACTTGACTGCTGCTGAATTGAACACTTTTCGGAATGGGTTTGCTTCGATCGCGATCGGGCGCGCTGACGGTAGCGGTGTGATATCGATTGCTTCTGGAACGCCAAATTCAACGGCAAATTCAACGCCAGCGGCCGTGACATTTCAAGATCCGACGACTATTCGATCGCCCAATGGCGCAGGCGCGATCGTGGGGACGGGTGCGATCGTCGGCGCTGATAACGCCACGATCTCTCTGATGGGGGGTACTGTAGCCGTCGGAGACGTTACCTCGACGGCGGGGATTAACATCACTAGCAGTCAAGGCAAGTTGACTGCGGGTACGGTTTCATCTCGCTCAACTTCCGGGGTGGCGGGCCCTATCAACATTCGCAGCGCCGGTGCGGTAGAAACCGGCAACATCGATGCTTTTGGTGTCAGAAGCGGGGGAGATATTTCGATTGCGGCGCCGGGCCGGATCGTTACAGGGGTGATCAACTCGAGTTCGCAATCGGGAAGTGCCGGTTCGAGCCAAATTATCGGGCAGAAAGATGTTGAAGTTGTTTCGATCAAAGCTCGTGGCAATACGGGCGGCGATGTGGCAATCGAGGCTGGGGGAGCGTTTCGGACTCCGGGAACAGGAACTGCTACTGAGCGCGCCGAGGTCAGCATTTCTACAGACGGCCTGGCTCAATCGGGTTCGCAGACCCTGCTGCAAAGCACTTGCCCGTCGGGAACCTGCACGGCGGCGACTTTTGGGACGGGAAACTCGAAGTCGAACACTGCCACCTCCTCAACTGCGATCGGGCCGCTGGCGATCGTGCCGAGTCCGGCACCCACTACCAGCGTGGAACTGCAAACTACAGACAATTCTCAACAAATTGTGACTCAAGTGACTTTAGGCACGGCAGCGTCGGTGCCAAAGAGCAGTAACGCAAATGTCTCGTCAGAGCCTGCTGCTACCTCTTTTGAGGCGCGGCAGAACGAGCCTGCTAGCGGCCCGGTACTGCTGTCGCCGTCGGTGTTAAAAGACAATTTGGGTACGCCTGCGACGACAGAAAACGCCAGCGTGGCAACAACTCCACAGAAGCCTGCGAGTGCGGTGAGTAAAGAAAGTATCGGGAATGTGAGAGTTCCTGAGATTTCTAGAGCGAGTTCGCTCGCGCAAATAAGTCCGATCGACGCAGTGCAGCAAAGGGATAGAACTCAGGGCCGGGAATTTGAACGTTACTTTGGGGGCAATCTCACTGAAAAGTCAGTCACGCAGCAAAGTATTCGAGATACTCTCAGTAGCGTCAATCGGTTGACTGGGGTTAAACCCGCGATTCTTTACGTGTGGGCAAAAGACAAACATTTAGAACTTGTGTTGTTATTGCCAGACGGTAAAAGTGTTTTTAAAAGCGTGCCTGCAAGCCGCCAGACAGTGCTGCAAGTTGCTAAAGAATTCACTAATGCTATCAGAACTCCCAGGAGATTGAATGCTGCTGACTACAAGCAACCTGCCGAGGAACTTTACCAGTGGTTAATTGCACCGCTGCAAGCGGACTTGGAGGCTAACAAGATTGACACCTTGGTGTTTTCGATGGATTCAGGTTTGCGAACTTTGCCTTTGGCTGCTCTTTACGACGGCAAGCAGTTTTTAGTAGAAAAGTACAGTCTGGGGCTGATTCCGAGTTTGAGTTTAACTGATACTCGCTATGCCGGTGTTAAGGGTTCTGAAGTTTTAGCGATGGGTGCGTCTAATTTTCCGGCCAAATACGATCAAAATCCTTTGCCTGCGGTGCCGTTGGAACTATCGACAATTGTGGGCAAGATTTGGCCGGGTTCGTCTTTTCTCAATGAAGCTTTTACTTTGGCAAATTTGAAGCAGAAGCGCAATCAACCGCAATACAAAATTATTCATTTAGCTACTCACGGTGATTTTCAGCCTGGGGGGGCGGAAAATTCTTACATTCAGTTTTGGGATACTAAGTTGCGGTTGAATCAGTTGGATCAGTTGAAGTTATCTAACCCGCAGGTGGAGTTGTTGGTTTTGAGTGCGTGTACTACGGCGGTGGGAGACGAACAAGCTGAGTTGGGGTTTGCGGGGTTGGCGATACACGCGGGGGTAAAATCGGCTTTGGCGAGTTTGTGGTATGTCAGCGATGTCGGTACTTTGGGGCTGATGACTGAGTTTTACCAGCAGTTGCGTACAACGCCGATTAAGGCTGAGGCTTTGCGGCAAGCGCAGTTGGCTATGCTGCGGGGAGAAGTGCGCTTGCAAGATGGTTATTTGGTGCGATCGGGCAAAAATCAAGCTCTGCCTTTACCGTCGGAGTTGACCGCTAGGGGCGATCGAAATTTGTCGCATCCTTATTATTGGGCTGCTTTTACAATGATCGGTTCGCCGTGGTAATTCTTACGGGTTACTTGTTCTTGGTTATTTGTTATTTGTTGGTTCCAATAACCAATAACTAATGACTCATAACTAATTGCTAGCTGCTATTTGACTCAAGCGTTTGAGGATGCGGAGTGCATCATGTAAATTATTGGTGCGATTGCTAATTCCAAATAAATCAGATGTGCTATATCCAGGTGATTCTCCTTTCACTAATTTTACAAAGATGAAACTGCCGCCTGTAGCAATCATGCCGTAACCCTGGGGGGGTGACAAAGAGGCCTAGAGCGTCGGTTCAGTATTAGGTATTGACAAGAAAAAGGCTGTATGCAGTTACCCGGTCAATGAGTTCGACTCTA